>JAICXG010000058.1 GCA_025980625.1 Chthoniobacterales bacterium | reverse complement strand
GCCTATCATGCCGGGGCCGAGTTGATCGACATGGAATACATCCAGTTTCATCCCACCGGGATGGTCTGGCCCCCGAGTGTGCGCGGCATGCTTGTGACTGAAGGAGTGCGTGGCGAAGGCGGTATCCTAACGAACAAAGAAGGCGTTCGTTTCATGTTCGATTCCATCCCGGAAAACTACCGCGCCCAAACGGCCGACAACGAAGAGGAAGGCTGGCGTTACACTCAGGGCGACAAGAACGCGCGCCGCCCGCCGGAGTTACTCACTCGCGATCACGTCGCGCGCTGCATCGTGAGGGAAATCAAGGAGGGCCGCGGCTCACCGCACGGCGGCGTCTTTCTCGACATCTCCTGGATCAAAAAGAAGCTGCCTAACGCCGAGGAACACATCCGGCGCAAGTTGCCGAGCATGTATCATCAGTTCAAAGCGCTCGGGGATATCGACATCACACAGGCGGCGATGGAGGTCGGGCCGACCACCCACTACATCATGGGCGGCGTGCATGTGAACGCCGACACCCAGATGTCGACGGTGCCTGGGCTTTTCGCCGCGGGGGAATGCGCCTCGGGGATCAACGGGGCCAACCGGCTGGGCGGCAATTCGCTCTCCGATCTTTTGGTTTTCGGAAAGCGCGCCGGCGAATATGCGGCGCAATACGCGAAGGAGAAATCGTTAGGCGAAGTCGATTCGGCCGCGATGCAAAGCGCGGCGCAGGAAGCGCTCCGGCCTTTCGAGAACGAAGCCGGCGAGAATCCCTACACCGTGCAGCGCGATCTCCAGGAGGTCATGCAACACAATGTCGGGATCGTCCGCGACGAGAGCGAAATGCAGGCCGCCCTCGAACATTTGCAGACCTTCTGGGAACGGGCGCGTCACGTCGGAGTCATCGGCACGCGTGATTTCAATCCTGGCTGGCACACTGCGCTCGATCTGAAAAACCTCCTCACCGTTTCCGAAGCGATCACCCGCTCCGCCATCGAGCGGAAGGAAAGCCGAGGGGCGCAGTTTCGCGAAGATTATCCGGAAAAGAGCGCGGAGTTTGCGAAGGTGAGCACGGTGGTGCGCAAAGGTGGGAATGGCGAGATGCAGATTCGCCGCGACCCGATCCCGGAAATGCGAGATGATTTGCGGCGGGTGATTGAGGAGAATCGATGATGGTTGAAGCGTTGAAGCGTTGAAGGGTTGAAGAGTTGAAGCGATGAAGCGGGAGGAAGAAAAGCGCTACCGAACCTTTGAGGATCTGGAAGCGTACCAGATTGCTCGCGCGTTTCGCAAGAGCATGTATGGGATCGGAAGGCGGCTGCCGGATTTCGAAAAGTTTTCTCTGGCTGGCCAGATCCGACGGGCCGCGGTTTCCCTAACGAACAACATTGCGGAAGGTCATGGCAGGTTTCACTTCCTCGACCAGATCAAATTCATGCTGCAGGCTCGCGGATCGCTCGAAGAACTGCTCGACGATCTGAATGTGTGCGAAGACGAGAAATACGTTGCCCTGGCGGAGATCGAGTCTCTTAAAGCAGCCGGCTGGAGAGTGCACAAGCTGATCAACGGCTACATTCGCTTCCTCCGAACTCGCAAAGCCGCTGATCCAAGTCGCATTCAGGAGCAACCCCAAGCGGACGAAGAATTGGATGATCTCGCGTTGCTCGAGTATGAGGCTATTTCTCGCTGCAACCCTTCAACTCTTCAACCCTTCAACGATTCACCATGAGCACCGTCACCTTCAGAATCTGGCGCGGCGATACCAAGGGCGGCGAGTTCCGCGATTACACCACGGGCGTCTCTGAGGGCATGGTGGTGCTCGACGCGGTCCACGAGATCCAGGCGAACCATGCCAATGACCTCGCCTGCCGCTGGAATTGCAAGGCGGGCAAGTGCGGCTCCTGCTCGGCCGAAGTGAACGGCATGCCCAGGCTCATGTGCATGACGCGCCTGAGCGATCTTCCGCTCGATCGCCCGGTCACGATCGAGCCAATGAAGGCCTTCCCGCGGTTGAAGGATTTGATCACCGATGTCTCCTGGAATTACGCCGTCAAGAAACGCATCAAACCGTTCAAACCACGCCCGCCCGATGCTCCCGACGGCACCTGGCGAATGCAGCAGCGCGACATCGATCGAGTGCAGGAATTTCGCAAATGCATCGAGTGTTTTCTTTGCCAGGATGTGTGTCATGTCCTGCGCGATCATCGCATGCACGATCGTTTTATCGGGCCGCGCTTTTTGGTTTATGCGGCCGCTCTCGAGATGCACCCGCTCGATGTCGAGGATCGCGTGCCCGAGCTGCGCGAGGCCTTCGGAATCGGCTTTTGCAATATCACGAAGTGCTGCACGAAAGTTTGTCCGGAGGACATCCACATCACTGACAATGCGATCATTCCGTTGAAAGAACGGGTGGTGGACGATTATTACGATCCATTCGGCTGGCTTTGGAAAAAGGCCCGCCGCCGCAACGAACGGGCGCGGGAAGCGCCTCTGCCTAACGCCTAACGACGTGTCCGAGCTGAAGTCACTTTCCGAGGAAGCGATCCCGGCCGCGCTGGAAAAAGCCGAGCGCTACCGCCTCCTCAACGAACCGGCGGAAGCGGAAAGCATTTGCCTCGATATCCTCGCGACTGATCCGCAAAACCAGCAGGCGCTGATCACTCTTTTCCTCGCGGTGACGGATCGCTTCAGCAAAGACTACGGCGTCAGCGACACGCAGGCCGGTCATTTGCTCGCGCGCATCCAAGGCGATTACGAGCGCGCCTACTACAACGGAATTCTGCACGAGCGGCGGGCGAAGGCCAAACTGGCGCAAGGTCACCCGGGCGCGGCCCATTATGCCTACGACAATCTTTGCGAAGCGATGCGGCAATTTGAGATGGCGGAGAGAATCCGCCCCCCCGGAAACGACGACGCTCTTCTGCGCTGGAATACCTGCGCCCGTCTCATCAAAAAGAACCGGCTCGTCGCCCGGGAGGAAGATCGGAGCGAGCCGGTGCTGGAGTGAGACCGTGAACCGAGAACCGTGAATCGCGGCCGTTACCCGACCGAATGTAACGATTCACATCGCCGCGATTCACCGCTCAGTCGTGATCCCGACAGAGTGCGCGCGATGTTCGGCAAGATCGCCCGGCGTTACGACCTCGCCAATCATCTCCTCAGCGCCGGGCTGGATTTCCGCTGGCGCGGGCGGGCCGCCGAAGTCGTTAGGCAATGGCATCCGCGGCGGGTTCTCGATCTCGCTACCGGGAGTGGCGATCTCGCCCTGACAATCGCCAAGAAGCTTCCTGGGGCGGAGGTCACCGGGGCAGACTTTTCCTCTGAGATGCTCGCAATTGCGCGGGCGAAAGGGCTCACCAACACGGCTGTGACGGACGCGCTGGACTTGCCGTTCGCAGATGAAACCTTCGACGTCGTGACGGTCGCGTTCGGCTTGCGCAATATGCAGAATTGGGATGCGGCCCTGCGGGAGATGGCGCGCGTTCTCACCGTCGGCGGACATCTGTTGGTGCTCGATTTTTCCCTTCCGCGTGGAATGCTGCGGCCAATCTACCGAGCATACCTGCATCGCATCCTGCCACACCTCGCTCGCCTGGTGACGGGCGAGAAAAGCGCCTACCAATACCTCGGCGCGTCGATCGAGAAATTCCCCAGCGGCACGGCGATGTGCGATTTGCTCGAGCAGAGCGGTTTCTGCGATGCGACGGCCGAGCCGCTCTCCGGCGGGATCGTCACCCTTTACTGCGGCACGCGCCGCTCCGCTTGAAAAGACCGGCCGCACCGGTAGGAATCAGCAATGGCATCCACCCTCCTTCCCGCGCCGCCGCGGCCGCGGTTGCATCGCGGCCGATTGCGACATCCGGCGCGAGTTCGCCTGCTCCTGCTGTTCGTTCGCCTAACGATCGTCCTGATCCTGGCCGGGCTCCTTGCCGGGAGTTGGTATCTGGCGAAAAAAGGTTTCAGCCGGAAATGGCGCGAGCGGGTCGTGGAAGAGCTGCACAAACGTGGGGTCGAAGCTTCTGTCCGCCGGGTCACGCTCGATCCATTTCGCGGATTGATTGCGCGCGATCTGCGCATTTACGATTACAGGCGGCACGAAAAAACTCTCGCCGTCGTGAGCGAGGTTGCGCTCGATATCAATTACGCCGCGCTCTTTCAGCATCAGCCGTTTCTCAACGCGCTCGATATTCGCAACGGCAACCTAACGATCCCGCTCCCGTCGGCAGAAGACCAGGTCGGGAACGCGGAGCTGAAACATTTTCGCGCGCACGTTTACTTCCCGCCGGAACGCATTGAGGTGAGCCAGGCCGAAGGGCTCTTCTGCGGCGTGCGGATTTCCGCCAGCGGACAATTGATCAAGCGGCAAGGCTACGGCCGATCTGGGAAAGAATCCGCCGAAGACCGCGCCCAACGCCTCCGTCTTCTGCAAAGAATCGTGACGGTTTTGCAGCGCTTTCATTATCCCGGCGCCGCCCCGGAATTGCAGGTGACATTTTCCGGCGACCTCTCGCAACTCGAGGATGCGCACGTCGAGGCGACCCTGCGCGGGAGCCAGATTGTGCGCGAGAATTACGAGGCGCGCAGTCTGTTTGCGCGGGCGGAGTGGAAAGATGACACGCTCACGCTGCCGCAGGTGGAATGGAGCGACCCGGCCGGGCGTTTCGCGGGCACCGCGACCTGGAGCCGGGTCAATGGCCACGCCAATTTCCAGGCGCGAAGCAGCGTCGATCTTCAGCCATTGTTAGGCAGCTTCGGCTTCGCGCCCGCGCTCAAGGAGGTGAGCTTTCGCAAACCGCCGCTGATCGAAGCGTCCGGCGAGGCGAGCATCGGCGCGGCGGAAAAACAGATCCAGATCGTGGGCAAATTCACGGCCGATAACTTCAGTTACAGGAACATCGGATTCGAGGGTTTGACCTTCGACTTCGCCTGGGATGGCAAGCGCACGATGTTGCGCGATCTCCGGCTCCGTCATCGCAGCGGGACGCTCGGCGCCGATCTGCTCGACACGCCTAACGACTTTCGTTTCAACCTCGACAGTTCCCTCTTTCCCTCCGCCCTGACGCCGCTCGCTCCGGCCCGGCTTCGTCCGTTCCTGAACGAGTGGGAATGGCAACGTGCGCCCAACATTCACCTCGCGATCCACGGCGCGAGCCGCAATCCCGATAGCTGGCACGGCGACGGCACTCTCGCTCTTGGGCGGACGCGTTTTCGCGGTGTCTGGATGAACAGCGCGAACGCCAGTCTGCATTTCGGCGATGGCGCCATCGAGATCGAAAATTTCCGCATCGCACGCGACGAGGGTGCGGCGAGCGGCAGCTTCACTTACGACGACCGGCACCATGAAATCCGCCTAACGAACGTACAGACCGCGCTCAAGCCAAGCGAGGCGATCATGTGGGTCGAACCGCGCTTTTGGGAGCACGTCGTGCCCTACCGATTCCATCGTCCGCCGCGGGTTAGGGTCGACGGTGTGGTCCAGTTCCATGGCGGGAAACAGACGCAGCTCGAGCTGAAGGTCGAGGCGCCGGCGGGAATGGATTACACCTTCATCGACAAAGTTCTGCCCTTCGATCAAATCGCCGGCCGGCTCCTTTTTACTGATGACCGGCTCCAAATCTTCGATCTCAAAGGCAAACTTTTTGACGGGGATCTCACTGGCACGACGGACATTTCGCTGGCGCGAAACGATCATCATTACAGCGCCAGCGTCGCGGTCGAAGATATCGACTTTCCCAGCCTAACGAGTCTCTATTTCAACTACAAGACCTCGCAGGGCTCGCTCAGCGGGGCGATGGATTTTGGCGGGGTCGGTTCCGATAAGAAGGCGCTGCACGGCGCCGGCCGGGTTGAAGTGCGAAACGGGAACGTCTTTGCCATCCCCGTCTTTGGGCCGCTCTCCGAGGTGCTGAGCAAGCTTTTCACCGGGGCCGGTTACAGCATCGCGCACGAGGCGACGGCGCCGTTCACGATTCGCGACGGCGTCATTCACACCGACAAACTGAAGGTTTCGGGCAAACTCTTCGCCATGCTCGGTCAGGGCGACATCAACTTTCTCAGCAACCAGCTCGACTTCGACGTTCGGATCGACGCCGCCGGGCCGGGTGCGGTCCTGACGCCGCTCTACAAGCTCTTTGAATACCACGGCTCCGGCAGCCTAACGAGTCCGGTGTGGCGGCCGAAACGGTTTTGAGCCGGGGAAAGTCAGGCAGCGCTGTGCTTCTCGGCGCCCACATGTCGATCGGCGGCGGCGTCCATCGCGCGATCGAACGGGCCTGTTCGATCGGGTGCACGGCGATGCAGATTTTCGTCAAAAACAACATGCAGTGGTTCGCCCGGCCGCTCGCTCCCGAGGAGATTAAAGCTTTCGTTAGGCATGCGCAGCGGGCGGAGCTTTCCTCGGTCTTTGCCCATGCCAATTACCTGATCAATCTTGCCGCAACCAACCCGCAGTTTCACGCCAACTCCCTGCGCGCGCTCGCCGAAGAACTGATTCGCGCCAATGCCTTAAAGCTGCCGTTTCTCGTCATGCATCCCGGCGCCCATCTCGGGGCGGGGGAAGAAGCGGGGCTGGAGAAGATCGTCGCGTCGATCGATGCGGTCTTCACCGCGATTCCGAAAATCAAGACGAAGATCGCGCTCGAGACCACGGCTGGCCAGGGCACATGCCTCGGTCACCGGTTCGAGCATCTTGCCTGGATCATTGAAAACGTGCGCGAACCGGGGCGACTCTGCGTTTGCCTCGATACCGCCCATGTCTTCGCCGCCGGTTTTGACCTAACGAGTGAAGCAGGGACGCGAAAAATGTTTCGGGAATTCGAGCGCACGATTGGTCTTGAGCATCTCGTCGCGCTGCATTTGAACGATTCGAAAAGCGCCCGCGGCTCGCGCGTTGATCGCCACGAGCACATCGGCAAGGGGAAGATCGGCCTCGACGCCTTTCGTTTCATCATGCGCGACTCGCGTTTCCGGAAGATCCCGAAGGTGCTCGAGACGCCGAAAGGCAAGGAGCTGCGCGAGGATGTGGAGAACTTCGAGATCCTGCGCGGCTTACTCGGAACTCGTTAGGCCAGGTTTGGGCGATTGCAAAATGGGCCGCTCCTTCCATAGTAGCGCTCTCTCAGGGGAAGGGTGGCTGAGTCCGGTTTAAGGCACTCGACTCGAAATCGAGCGTGGGGTGAAACTCACCGTGGGTTCGAATCCCACCCCTTCCGCCACTGCAAGGCCTTTCGGCGATGGAGCGTGAGCGAGTTTGTAGCTTTCGCGGTTCTCGCTTGCGGTTCACACTCGCAGCGAAGACTCGAAATGCTCTTCCGGCGAATGGCGAGGCTGCGCTTCCAAGACGTCGAGTCGGCGCAGGACTTCGGAAAGGAGCAGCTCGTTTTTTAAATTCACCCGGTAATCGAGATCGGCCCGCAACCGGTCTTTCTGGCTCTGCCGGTTCTGCGACATGATGATGATGGGGGCTTGCAGGCCGACGATCATTCCCAGCACCAGGTTCAGGAGCACGTACGGGAAGGGGTCGAACGCCTTGTCATGCAAGAGCCACGTGTTCAGCGCCACCCAGGCGAGAAAGAATCCCACCGAAAAGCCGATGAATTTCCAGCTCCCGCCGAATTCCGCGATCAGATCGGCGGCGCGATCGGCCATCGTTAGGCGGGCCTCCTCCTCTTCGTTGGCATTGCGTGAAACGCGGTGGCGCAGGAGGTCGTCGGTGCGGCGCAGACGATGAGTTAGCGCGGTAAGAATGCCGAGCGCGATATCGGGATTCTTGCGCAGGAAGGAACGAAAGGCCGTCCGCGGCAAGACCGCCAATCGCGTCTCCGCGCTCGCGATCGCGTCGGCCGAGCGCGCATGACCGTCGAGGAGCGACATCTCGCCAAAGAAGTCGCCGTTGCCCATTTCGGCCAGGGGCGTGTCGTGACCGTCGGCGTCCTTCACGCTGATGCGAATGCGACCGTGCTCGATCAGATACATCGAATCGCCGTCGTCTCCGCGATGAAACAATTCCGTGCCGGCGGACACGTCGCGGCTGGTGAGTAGCTCGCAAAGTTCGCGGGCCGACTCTTCGTCGAGCGCGCGGAAGAGCGGCACCGATCGCAGCGCCTCCATTTTCATGAGCAAAAAAATTCCTCAGTCACGATCATGTTTTGTGGGAGAATCGATTGCCAGATCAAAATCCGTCGGCCGCGCAAAAAATTCTGGTGCAAACGAGACTAATTCACCGCGTCACGCCCATCTCGGCTTTGAAAGTCTTCCAACCGCGCTGCCTCTCGCGCGCTCTGCCTTGAATCCTAGAGGTCGCGCAGGGCGCGTTCCGCTTTTTCAACATTTGAAGGGCGCAGAATCATTAGGCCCTCTTCGGCTCTCGGAGTCGAAGCGAGGTAGGCATATTCGATGTTGATTCCGGCACGGGCGAGGCGTTCGGCGATCGTGCCGAGGGTTCCCGGTTCGTTGTTGCTCTCGATCATGAGCACATCGTTCTCGAGCGCGAGCACGCCGCGTTCGCCCAGCAGCATGAGTGCCTTGGTCGGGTCGCTCACGACCATTCGGACAACGGCGTGATCGATCGTGTCCGAAGTGGCAAGGGCATGAATGTTGATCTTGGCTGCGGCCAGTTCCGCGCAGACCCGTGCCAGTGCGCCAGGCCGGTTGCCGAGAAAAACCGAGAGTTGCGTCGCCGTCTCGACCGAAACTTGGGGATTCATCTTCGGATAAAATGCGCCGGGCCATGTTGCCTGACAATTAAAACAATTTGAAGCGCGTCGTACTGTCCGGAATAAGCGCGCGGTTTGGCGCAAAACCAGAACGCGATAGCGCGCAAAGAGAACGCTGGACGTTTTGGCCAGAAAAAGACGATCATGGTCTGAGTCGAAACTGAAAATTCGATTACGTCTGAGTGACAAATCTGGAGGATTGGAAAATGAAACGGAATCTGAAGGTACAGCGGGGCACTTCCACCTTGGCGCATCTGGTAAGCGCAGTTCAGGTGGCGACCTGGAGTTTGTTGGCCACGATGAGTCTGTTTGCGACTGAGATTGCTTACGCGGGCGCGGGCGACCTCTTCGCGACAGATGCCGTCCATAATTCCATCGTCGTCTATGCGCTCGATGGATCGATGCGCACGTTCGCGACTGGACTCGATAATCCACAGGGCCTGGCTTTCGACCAGTTTGGGAATCTGTTCGTCGCCGACAAGGGTAGCGGCAACATCTACAAGTTCACCGCTGATGGCACGCGCACTACCGTCGTCAGCGGGTTGGCGGACCCTGTGGGAGTAGCATTTCCGGGAATGGCGCTCGCCGTCTCCGAAGAAGCGGCGGATCAGGTGGTGCATGTGGAACCGGATGGCTCCACGACCTTGTTTACGTCGATTCCATCACCGGGCGATCTGAATTTTACACTGCCCAACACCTACGTTCTGAATCCGACGTCGCTCACTATTATCGACGAAAATAATAATGCGACGACGGTGCCGATCATTGGCGGCCGCGGGATAGCGGTGGACAATGAGTTCGACGCCTTCGTCAGTACCGATTCCGGCGATATCACCCGCGTCGGACCGGACAGCATGACGACCGGGATTTTCGCCTCCGGGTTGACTGATCCGCGCGGCATGGCTTTTCGACCGAGGCGCTACAGTGATGCGGAGGAAGGCGTCGGGAACTTATTTGTTGCCGATGCCACTGAGGGCAATATCCACGAGTTCACGCCGGACGGCACCGACTCGATTTTCGCTGCCGGATTCAATCCAAACTATCTCGCCTTCGAACTAGTCCTGCCGGGGAAACTCCTCGAAATTTCCACCCGCTTGCGCGCCCTCACCGGCGACAACGTCCTCATCGGAGGGTTCATCATCACCGGCGATTCGCCTAAGACCGTGCTCCTGCGCGCCATCGGACCTTCCCTCGTTACCGACTTAGGTGGAGTGCTGGAGGATCCGATGCTCGAATTGCATCTCCCCGACGGCAGTGTCATGAGCAACGACGACTGGCGCTCCGATCAGGAGCAGGAGATCGAGGCTACGGGGATTGCTCCGACCGACGACAAGGAATCCGCCATCCTGGTCACGCTCGATCCGGGTGCATACACCGCAATCGTGTCGGGCACGAATGGCGGCGTCGGCATCGCCTTGGTGGAAGCGTACGATCTTGATCAGCCGCCCGACGAGTCGACAAGCCAACTCGGCAACATCAGCACTCGCGGGTTTGTCGATCAAGGCGACAACTGCATGATCGGCGGATTCATTATCGATCCAGCGCAGGCGGCGCGCGTGCTCATCCGCGCGATCGGGCCGACTCTGGCTAACGCAACGACGCCAGTGCCCAATCCGCTCCAAGACCCGGTGCTGGAACTTCATGATGGCAACGGTGACATGATCGCTTCCAATGACGACTGGGCCGATACGGCCGAGACGGAAATCGCCGCCACCGGAATCGCGCCGGAGGATCCGCGCGAATCGGCGATTCTCGCAAATCTAATGGGCGGACCTTATACGGCCATCGTCACAGGCAAGGAGGGCACTGTCGGTGTCGCGCTGGTGGAGGTTTATCACCTGCCGTAGCATCTGATCGCAGCAGTCCTCACTGCTTTGCCTGGTCTGGGCGATTGATGGAAACCGGGCAAATTGCCCCTCAGAATAATCTCGGGGCTCTAAATCTGCTTTGAAGAACAGGACGCTCGGAATCTGAGCGCCGCCTAAGCGAGGCTAAAAAATATCTGTAGACAATTTCAGTCAAAATAATCAATATCGCGTTTTGCGAAATTATAGTCAGTATACTCAGTTCACAAAAATCACTCTAAAACAGCCTACCAAACGTATGTATCCTCATCATCTGCCGATTGCCTCGAAGCCTTTCGTTAGGCTAATCATCGCCACCTTGGTCGCGCTGGCAGCGCAATTTACCTGCGCGCCCAGTTCTTATAGCGCCCCGAACGACCTCTATGTCACAGATCTGGCCAGTGGTTCTATCATGCGCTACGAGCCGGATGGGACTGCCCACACCTTCGCGAGCGGTCTCATAAGCCCACAAGGTATTACCTTCAACGGTAGTAATTCGCAAAACCCGGCTTTCTTTTACGTGGCCGACGCTGGTGACGGGGGTGCGACCAGCGGCGTTATCTGGAGATATGATGTTGGCGGCAATAGGACGCTATTTGCCTCCGAACTGAATAATCCAGGCGGGCTGGCTATTTCGGGAGGCAACCTGCTGGTTTCCGAAACCGGAGCCAATCGTGTCTTAGGTTATCCCCTGGCTGGAGGGCCGGCATTTGTTGCCAAGATAATTACCGCTCCGCTCGGAGTTGACGCCAGGGTAGTTAGTGGCACGGGCTTGACATCCTTTATAGCAAACGGCGCCTCCGTCCTAAAAGTTGTGACGGGTCACGCTGATGTGGACATTGATCCGAACGATGGCAGCCGGAGTGTAGCGGCCACGCTCCAAGGCAATGTCTTCGTAACTACTGATCACGGGACCGTAACGAAGGTCTTTGCCGATGGCAGTCCCTCGGTCGAGTTTGCCTCAGGTCTGGTTGATCCGCACGGACTCGATCTGCAACCGAGCGGAGTCCCCGATGCCGATACTGGCAACGTCTTTGTGGCTGACACCGGTGCTCACGTCATCGACAAGATCACAAACAACGGCTCGGTGACGGCATTTGTGAGTGACGCTGGGGATCCGAACTATGTCGTATTTGAGACAGAGTCGACCTCTACGCCAACCCCAACCCCAACACCTACTCCCACACCCACCCCGACGCCGACACCCATCGGGACCCCGACGCCAACACCTACTCCAACCCCGACTCCGAGCGGGACTCCAACACCCACGCCGACTCCGACCCCAACTCCGCTTGGCAAAGCTCTCGATATCTCAACTCGCGTTGATGTGCAGACCGGTGATGAGGTTGCCATCGGGGGCTTCATCGTTACCGACGAAATCACGCCAGGTAACGTTGCTATCCGCAATCAATCAACGACCCCCAAGACGGTGGCGATCCGCGCCATCGGCCCCTCGCTCGGAAGTCTCGGGGTTAGCGACGTGCTGGCCGATCCGATGCTTGAGCTACATGACTCAAGCGGTGCGATCATTGGCTCGAACAATGACTGGAAGGAGAACAGCGAGGAAGACCAGGGAACGATCGTCGCCAATGGCCTCAACATGATTGGGTCTCCTGCCATTGTTATCAGCGACCTGGAGTCGATCATCATCGCCCATCTTAACGTGCGCGACCCGGCGGTTGCCGGCAGCGGCGAATACACCGCCGTTATGACCGGCAACGGCGGTAGCACTGGTGTAGGTCTGGTCGAGGTTTACGATTTGGACGACCAAGGTACACCCACCGAACTGGCCAACATCAGTACCCGTGGCGTGGTTGGCACAGCCGATGATGTTTTGATTGGCGGCGTGATCATTGGGCCGAGCGACGGCAGTCTCACCAATACCAGTGTAGTTGTGCGCGCACTTGGTCCTTCGCTGGCGAATTTTGGTATCACCGACGCTCTCGCTGACCCGATGGTCAATCTGCTTAATGCCGACGGTGACTCAATCGCAATGAACGACAACTGGGATACCGACCCGACGCCTGACAACTATTCAGCTGAAGTGATGGCTGCTGGGCTCGCTCCGACCGATCCTGCGGAGGCAGCCGTCTTTGCCAATCTCGTTCCTGGTCAATACACGGCCATTGTCATGGGCGTGAATGGCGGGGTCGGCGTAGCGCTTGTGGAAATCTACCACGTCGCGGCGCCCTGAACCGCCAAATAGGGCGAAAGAGCTATAGCTTGTTGATTGCGGGGCCAGCGCCGTTC
>JAICXG010000352.1 GCA_025980625.1 Chthoniobacterales bacterium | reverse complement strand
CGGTTGGCGTTTTCGCGGGGAAAATTCTTCGCCAGATTTCCGCGCGCTGCGCCTGATCGGGAAACGGAAACTGCACGACAAAGCGCAGCCGACGCAGGAAGGCCGGGTCGAGGGCTTCCTTCATGTTGGTCGTCAGGATGGCGAGCCCGCGATAGGCCTCCATTCGTTGCAGGAGGTAACTGATCTCGACATTGGCATAACGATCGTGGCTGTCTTTCACTTCGCTCCGTTTGCCGAAGAGCGCGTCGGCTTCGTCGAAAAGGAGAACGGCGCCGCCTTCCTCGGCGGCGTCGAAAACCCGGCGCAGGTTCTTCTCTGTTTCACCGATGTATTTGCTCACGACCGCGCTCAGATCGATCCGGAAAAGATCCAGCTCGAGTTCATTCGCCAAAATTTCCGCGGCCATCGTCTTGCCTGTCCCGCTTGCTCCGGTGAAGAGCGCGCTCAGGCCGAGACCGCGGTTCGATTTCTCGGCGAAACCCCACTCGTCACAGACCCGGGCCCGATGCCGCACCTGCAATCCGATCGTTTGCAGGGTGCGCAATTGCGGCGCCGGCAGGACGATGTCGGCCCAGGTGGCGCGCGGCACGATGTGCTGCGCCAGTTCCTGGAGGCGCGGCCGGGCCCGCCGCCGACAAGCCTGCCAAAGATCGCGCTCGCTCTTTTCGCCTAACGACCGCGCGGTCGAAAAAATCGCATCCGTGCCAAAATCGAATTGCGAAACCAGCCGGTCGAGCTGCCCATTCCAGCCATTCGCGGTTTCGCCGAGCGCGCGCTGCCAGGCGCCGTGCTGTTCGCGACTTGTCGGCCGGCGCACTTCCACTGTCACGAGCGGACGCTCGATTTCGCGCCGCGGATCGCGGGTGGAGATGAGGAGCGCGGTGCGCGTCAGCTCGATCCAGCGATCGATTGCGAGGCCGCGCGCGGCGTCGCCGCTTTCAAACCGGTCGCAGTCGAGAAGGAGGGCAGCGTTACGCAGGATCGCCTCGCGTTCCCAGAGCCGATGCAGATTTTCCAGCTCGCCGAGATTGCTCGGCAAAAAGGCCGCCGGGAGCCGAAAGAGATCGATCGTTAGGCGAGCGGCCAGCGCGCTGGCGAGAGTGCGTTTCGCTCCTGGATCAGCGCCGCAAAGTTGCAGGGCGGGAAGCGGGCCGCGGCTGGCAAAGGCAGACTTCCAGGCGCTCTCCAGCGGCTCGAGTGCGACGCGTTGCGACTCGGCGATTTCTGCCGCCTCCGGCAACGGCTCGACCAGACTAACGAGTCGCTCATCCACTTGCGGGACGCCGGTGAGGAAAAAGAGAATCCGCTCGTCGATTTGCAGTCGATTGGAGACGAGCGCGCCCTTCCCGACGATCTCGATCAGGCGCCAATGGCGCAGCGACGCGTGGCTGGCGAGCGCGTCCCAGTGCGCCTCTGGAAAAGCGGCCAGGGCGAGCCCGAATGACGGCCAGGGATTTCCGCCGGAGCCCGGCGCAGCGGCGCAGCGATTCGCCAAGTCGCCCTCCAACTCGATGCCGGCACAGAGCAAGACGACGCGGCGCTCGAAGAGCGAGAGGCCGAACATGGCGCAGAGCGCGTCGAGCGCCGGTGAGGTTTCGCTCTCGTTAGGCGACTCGCCCCGCATGCGCGCGCTCAGCGCCCCGAGTTCGGCCATCAACGCCCGTTGGTTGGCCGCCACCCAATTTTCAGTTGTCGCGCCGGAGTTCATCAGGTGACGTGGAGAAGAGGTTCGTCGAACACACCCGAGTTCCCGATCTTGAGCGGGCTTTCCGCGCCGTCGATCTGCACCCGGAGGAGATAATCCCCCGCCGCGAGAGCGGGGATGGGGAAGTCCAAACTCGACGCGGGCGAGTCGTTAGGCGGACGTGCCGGGATTGAAATGGTGCTCGCTCCGACAAGGAGTGTGGCCCGCTGCGCCGGACCGATCGGAGGCGCGATGCCTAACGACAAAGTACTGTTCGGCGCGACGTTGACTGGCGACGCGGTGGTGATCCGCGGCGCAAGAACGAAGGCGGCGACGTTCGATTCAAAACCGCGGTGCGGCTCGGAAGGAAAGCCGCTCCCGAAATCCACCCGATGCGCCACCTGCACCGAATGCAGCCCCGGCTGCAAATCGGCCGGCAAGGGAAGGATGATGCGCTCCGCCGTGACGCGAGCATCGTTCGGCACAATTTCCTCGTCGTCGATCAGGACCCGGGTGTCGTCGCCGCGCAGACGCTGGCCGTCGATCACGAGGTTGTAAGCGG
>JAICXG010000163.1 GCA_025980625.1 Chthoniobacterales bacterium | reverse complement strand
TGGTCGAGGGGCAGACAGTCCACTCCGAAGACACCCAGGCCGGGCGCGACTCCGGCCGCCCAACGCAGCAGATTAATGATATTAAGTCACTGATCGCTGCCGCTCGGAACGACAGCAGGTGCAATGGCAAGCTCGGGATTCTCGGCGGTTCCTCGGGCGCGACGCACGCTGCTTGGGCCGCCATTGACCAAACGCACTCTGATGTTTGGCCGGTATGGGATAAAACGCTTCGCCCAGATGCGGTTGCCTGTCTATCCGGGGCCTATGACTTCGCGGATCGTGTGGGGTCGGATATAACCATCATGGATTTCAAGCAAAAAGTTGAGAACTAAACCGACACGTGCGTTCCGAACGAGCAGAGAGATCTCTCTATAGTAAAACTCATAGAGACATCCCCAACTGACATTAAACATTTATTTGCCATCAACAGTGACCAGGACACCATGCCGGTCCATCAGATTGACGATCTTCAATGCGCACTGGAGAATCAAGGCGTTTCTTCTGATCTCTATCAGATGCTCACCATTGGCCCGGGTAATGATCATCATGCGTTCCAATACTGGCACGATTGGGATGGCTTGCCCCCAGTAGGGCTCGAACATACCCACACTGTTGCTCAGGATGTGGAAACTTTTTTTAATTCGTATTTACGCCCCGAATAACTGACTCCAAGAAACCGATATGACGAATCCAATCCTCCTGTGCTGCAAAGCCACTGGCCCGTTCGGAAACGTCTGGCGAGCGACAATTGTTTCTGTCCTCGTTATACTGCCTGCTTCGGTTAACGCTGCGAGCGGTGTTTGGGTTCTCGATCCTGTCAACGGGGATTGGAATACTCCTGCCAACTGGTCGAGTAATACCGTCCCGAATGGAGGGGGCGACGCCGCCGCTTTCGCGCTCTCTCATAACACTGCGGTGTCGATCTCCGCGTCGATTGCAGTTTTTGGGCTCAGCTTTAATACCGGCTCCAGCGCGTTCAGCATCACCGCCTTTCCGGGTAATTCGCTGTCAATTGGCGATGGCGGAATCAGTAATCTGTCGGGGGTTGCGCAAAACTTCGTCGCGGAAACGAACGATGCTGGGCAGTCGGGAAGCTTCATCTTTAATGGCGGCAGCGTTGGCGACGGGGTGGCGTTTACAGAATACGGTGCCAGCCTCTCCGGCGTTCAGGGCGGCTCGGTCTATTTTAGCTCTACTTTCGAATCCGCAAACGCCGGTCCCGCTACTTTCCGAAACTTGGGCGGCGCCGTAAGCGGAGCCTCTGGGGGTATTGTCGGCTTCCAATTTCATGCGAACGCGGCCGAAAGCACGATCATCAACGAAGGTGGGCAAGTCAGTGGCGCAGGCGGCGGTCTGACTCTGTTTCAGTTCAACAATCCGAGTGCGGCTACTGCGACCATCATTGCCAACGGCGGTGTAGTGAATGGGGCCGACGGCGCGGCCATAACCTTCTACGACGGCTCTCTGGCGGACAACTCGACCTTGATTGCCAACGGCGGAGTCAGTGGCGGGATCGGCGGCACCATTCTGTTTTTGGCCGCGTCGAACGGCGGCACGAGCCGGGTGGAAGTGTTCGGGAATGGCAATCTCGACCTGCGTCAGCACAATGCGCAGCCGCCAATGACAATTGGGTCACTGGAAGGCGACGGGGTTGTCTTTCTCAACCAGCACAGCCTGACGATTGGAGGTAACAGCTTGAATACGGGTTTCTCTGGGGTCATTCAAGGGAATGGCTCGGTGGTTAAGGCTGGAACAGGAACATTGACCTTCTTTGGAGAGAATCTCTACAGCGGCGGAACGACAGTGACTCAAGGAGTATTGATTGTGAGCAATAGCACCGGCTCAGGTGCCGGGACAGGTGCGGTCAATGTCAATGCCGGCAGCTTAGGCGGAAGCGGCACTATTGCCGGCGTGGTGACAATCGGCACCGGGAGCGGGACAGGCGCTTTTCTCGCGCCGGCCGCAGGCGGGAAGAAGCAACTGATCCTGACAATCCAGAGCGCGCTCACGTTCAAGACGGATGCGACTTACACTTACACATTTAAAGCGAAGCAGAACAAAGCCAGGGCCGACAAGGTGATTGCCAACGGAGTGACCGTCAACACCGGGGCAGTGTTGAGCCTGAGCGGTCAGACACAAGGTAGCCTGAGGCAAGGCCTGACTCTAACCCTGATCAGCAACACGAGCGCGAACCCAATTAGCGGCACCTTCAGCAACCTGCCCGATGGCGCAATCGTCAATGTAAACGGCAACAATCTCCAAGCCAGCTACGAAGGTGGCGACGGGAATGATCTCACCCTCACGGCCGTACCGTAGCTGTAGCACTAGACAGGATTAACTGGATTTACACGATCCCAAAGCCAGACGTTGCGGCCGCTCGCTCTGGTGGTCAGGCGATTGCTCTCTGCGTCAGAATGATGCGCCCACGTCGTCGTTGAGGATGGTGACGTTACTCCTCACTTGACCGATCTGGCAGCCGGAGCCAAAGAGTTGCTTCGGCCGACTAATGCATCCCGCACCGGTTTTCCAGGTTTTCGGCCTCGCCCATCTCGTCGCCATTCTGATCACGATTTCGGTCCCGATCGGGCTCGGCATGCTTGTGCGCCTAACGAACTCGCGCACGCTCGACTGGCTGGTTGCGATCGGGTTCACGCTCCTTCTCCTCACCAACTACCTTGGCTACGCGCTTTATCTTTGGCAGCACGACCTGCTTTATTGGAAACAGGCGCTCCCCTTTCAGCTATGCGATTGGGCGATGGTCACAATCATGGTCGCGCTCCTCACCGGCTGGCGCGGCTGGACCGAGGTGTCGTATTTCTGGGGAATCGGGGGAACTTTCCAGGCCATTCTCACCCCCAATCTCCAGGCCAACTTCCCCGATATTCGTGTCATCAGCTTCTTCCTCACCCACGGCGGCATCGTCGCGGGGGTGATTTACCTGCTGGTCGCGCGGCGCTTCCGTCCGACGCTCGGATCCGTCTGGCGGACACTCGCCTGGTCGGAGCTTTACCTGCTCGCGACGCTCGCAGTCGATCAGCTCACCGGAGTGAATTACGGTTTTCTCCTGCACAAACCGGTGGTGCATTCGCTGCTCGATCTGCTCTCGAACCGCCGCTGGCTCTATATCCTCGAGTTGAACGGGCTCGCGCTCGTCTTCTTCGCCCTGCTCTACGCGCCGTGGGCACTCGTTAGGCATGAACCGGCTCCGGTCCGGCAAAACTAAAACGCTTCCGTCTCGGGCAGCATGTCGCGGGTAAAATGCGCGTTCGCGATGCGCTTCGGCGGCGCCATCGCCGCTGCGGTCGCGGAATTTACAACCCTCATTTCCAAGGAGGCCTTCTTCGCTTCGGCTGCGATTACTTGTCTGACTCCGCGCCGCGGCGGGAGCGGCGCGGTCGGGTCGAAGCGCTCGCCGATTTCATAGGCGAAAAAAGTCGCGGCGGTAACCATTTGCCGATGGATTTTGTTTTGCTCATCGCGCAGCTCGAGCTTGTAAATGCCCTCTTCGCCGGGCGCATTGGCGAGAACGCTGGGATGAAAAATTTTCGCCACCACCACGCCGTGCGGCGTCCAGCGCTCGAACCAGGAAGCGTGCGCGCTCGCGCACCAGAGGAGGAGCGCGCCTAACGGGAGAAGGCTTTTTCCGATCATGAATTGTTCGCAGAGCGCTCCGGCGAGCGCTTTTTTTGCCTTCTGCTGCAGGTTCCACGCCCAACCCGGAAGAAATCGAAAAATTCTTCCGCGAGAAAAATTTGCACAACGACACACGCGCCGAGGGGTTACGGCACGAAGCACATGCAAACCTGAACCGGAGGAAAGTTATGTTGTGGACTATCTTCGTTATTCTGCTGGTGCTGTGGCTCCTTGGATTGGTCAGCGGCTATACGCTCGGCGGCTTCATCTACATCCTGCTCGTCTTGGCGATCATTGTTTTGATCATTAATCTCGTCTCGGGCCGGCGCGGCTTGTAGCCTCGGAAATTGCCTTGATATGAAACCGGCCGGGATCATCGGCGTGATCCTCATCGTCATCGGTATCATCGCGCTTGCCTACGGCGGATTCAGCTGGAAGGAACACAAGAAGGATGTCGATATCGGGCCGGTGCAGATCGGACACACCGAAGAGCACGGGGTTGCCTTTCCACCGATCCTCGGCGGGCTCTGCATCGCGGGCGGGATCGTGCTCGTGATTGTCGGCAGCCGGAAGTAGCGCTGCCGGCCGAGCGCGCCTAACGAAAAGCTGGATATGAATGGCGTGGCCAAAAGCCTGGCCCGCCGCTTCGTGCACCGATTCGCTCAGGGTTACAGACCGAGTTCCACATCCGTGGACCTTCACGAAGCGGGAGCATAGGAAGGGCGCTGCCTTGAAGGCGGTCACGAGGCGATTCCTCTGGCAACCGCTCGTTCAGTGATCGCGCCGTCCGGCGGTTATCAGAACCGCGGCCGCAATCAGTGCGGCCAGCAATGAGCCTGCGAGGACAGCTAACTTCGCAGAATCGACCAACGCGCTGTCCTTGAAGGCAAGCATCGTGACGAAGAGTGACATGGTGAAGCCAATCCCGCCGAGCCAGGCGACACCGTGCAGCGTGATCCAACGCATATCGCCCGGCAGTTCCGCGATTCGCAACTTGACCGCAAGGTAAGACGCTGCCGTAATCCCTAGCGGCTTCCCAATGACGAGACCCGCGAGTACGCCGAGCGCAATCTTCACGTTTGAGATCGGCCCGCCGATGTGGACGCCTGCGTTGGCCAACGCAAATATTGGCATGACAACGAATGCGGAGAACCGCTGCAACGCGTGCTCCATCGTGACAATCGGCGCCGTCACGCCCGCGCTCGCCCGATCCAGCTCATAGAGCGCCTCCTGCTGGCCTTTGCTGGTCAGCACAAGGAGGTCGCCTGTCTCGGTGCGGTCGAAACGGTCGAGGAGCGATCGCGCTTCACGCGAAAACTCGGCCGCGTTAATGCGCGTGTGAGTCGGAATTGTCAGGGCAAGGAGGACACCCGCGACGGTGGCGTGGACGCCGGATTCGTGCACGAAAAACCAAAGGACGACGCCAGCTGTCAGGTAGGGCCAGAGTTGGGTCACGCGCATGAAATTCAGAGCGAGAAGGACGAGAAGCACTAACCCGGCTGCCCCGATCGCACCCCAGGCAATCGCACGGGAATAGAAGATCGCGATGACCAGGACCGCGCCCATATCATCGACAATGGCAAGTGCTGCGAGGAACACTTTCACACTTGTGGGGACCTGCGGCGCAATCAATGCGAGCGCGCCTAATGCGAACGCTATGTCAGTAGCCATCGGGATGCCCCAGCCGCGGGCCTCCGTGCCTCTAAGGTTAAAACAGAGATAGAGAAACGCCGGAACGATCATGCCGCCGATCGCCGCCGCAATAGGGAGAGCCGCCTTGCGCGCAGAGGCCAGTTCGCCGGCGAGTAACTCCCGTTTGATCTCCAACCCGACGAGGAGAAAGAAGAGAGCCATTAAGCCGTCGTTGATCCACTGATGCAGGGTGAGACTCAGCGAGTGCGTGCCGCTCCCGATGCTGAGAGGGATTTCCCAGAAGCGATGGTAAACCGGGGCCAAAGGAGAGTTCGCGAGCAGGAGCGCAAGAAGTGCGCATGCAAGTAAGATGAGCCCGCCGAGAGTCTCAGTGCGAAAGAACCGCTGGAACAGATTTCGCGCCGGTGCTTCTACGCGCATACGATGCGAGATCGGTAGGCGATTATGCCGGTCGTGGCAACGGAATTTGAGAGTCGCTGCTGCTGCTGCTATCCGCTCGCCACGGGACGTCACGAAAGCATACTGCGGGGCGCATTTACCGGATGTAAGCTCCCTCGATTGTGAAAGCAGTGATTTATCCGATTGCATTCTGCCTTCTCTCGTTAGTCTTGGAAGCCTTAGCTGGCATCAGCAGAGCTAGCGACGTGCCTCCGGCAAACTGTGAGGCCGGCCGGAGCGTCCGATGCACCGGGCATACGCCCGTCCCCGACTCAAACGTCCGAAACGTTCTCCAGACCAGCCCGCTGAGAATAAACAGCCAGTGAGCAGCAGCGCAAGATTAGCGAGCAAACTTCGCCTTCACTCCAGCGAGCGGGAACGAAATTTCTCCAAGCTCAGGATCGAGTACTATCCGGAGCCGAGTAGCTGATCCTGGATGTTTGCGATGGAGAGAAGCAGCCTTCGCCAGCTTGCCGCAATAGACGTTTGCTTTCATTTCGAAATCGCCATCCGTCTCAAC
>JAICXG010000374.1 GCA_025980625.1 Chthoniobacterales bacterium | reverse complement strand
GTGCGCAACGCGATCACCGGATTGAGCCGGCTCGCGCGCCGGGCAGGAAAAAGGCAGGCGAGGAGGGCCGCAGCGCCGAGGATGGCGACCGTTCCTCCGAGGAGCAGTGGGTTATGCGCCGAGATTTCGTAGAGCTGCGAGGCAATCAAACGGCCGAAAGCGAGCGCGGCAGCGAGGCCGATGATCAAACCAAAGAGGACTGGCTTCATTCCCTGGCCAACGACCAGACGCAAGACATCGAGCGTTTGCGCGCCGAGCGCCATTCGCACGCCGATCTCGCCGGTTCGTTGCTCGACGGTGTAAGCGACCGCGCCGTAAATTCCGACAGTCGCGAGCAAAAGTGCGACGCCGGCGAAAAGGCCGAGCAAAATCATCATCAGGCGCGCTTCGCCGAGGGCTAGCCTAACGACTTCGGCCATCGATTGCGGCTGGGCCAGGGCCATCGTGGGATCGATCTGGTTGACGGCCTGCTGGACCAAACGGGTAACCTCGGCGGTCTTCAGGTTGCTCCGCACGGTGATGCTCATGAAGGGAAAATTCTCCTGCGCCCACGGTCGATAAAATTCCATGTCGTTAGGCTGGCCGATCTTGCCGGAGCGGACGTCGCCCACCACGCCGACGATTTCCGCCGGCACGCTCGCGCTCGTCACGAGCACGGTTTTGCCGATCGGATTCTCCTTCCCGAAAACTTTCCGCGCTCCTGCCTGGCTGATCAGCATCACGTTGGGATGGGCGGCGAGATCGTGCTCATTGAAGTCGCGACCGGCGAGGAGCGGAATTCCCCAGGTGCGAAAAAATCCCGGCATCACATCGTGTGAAGGAGCATTGGCGCGTTCGGGAATCGGCGGCGCCGGCCGGTCGGCGCGGGCGTAGAGGGTCGCGCCGTTACCGCCGGCGAGCGGGAAATCGCCGCTGGCGCTGGCGCTCGCGAATCGGGGGATGGGGTGCAGCGCCTCCTCGATGCGTTGCGCGAAGCGGGCGCGCGAAGCTTCATCCGGGTAACGCGCCTGGGGAAAGGTGACGAATGCGACCCAGAGATGGTCCGGCCGGAACCCAAGCGGCTGCTGACTTAGCCTAACGAAACTGGCGATGAGCAAGGCTGCACAGGCGAGCAGAGTGACCGACAGCGCGACCTGCGCGCCGACCAAAATCCTGCGGAAATGCTGCTGCCGCACGCTGCCGCTCGAACCGCGACCTCCTTCCTTAAGGCCGTCGACCAGATCGGCGCGCGAGCTTTGCCATGCAGGATAAATTCCCATCGCCAGTCCGGTGAGGAGGGAGAGCGCGAGAGTAAACCCGAGGACCGGAAGCGAGACCGTCACGCCACTGGCGTCGAGCGGGAGAAAGTTCGTCGTGATCTTTGGGACGAGCGGGATCAGTTCCCAGGCAAGGAGCGCGCCTAACGACCCCGCGATCGCGCTCACGAGCAGGCTTTCGAGGACGAACAGCCGCAGCACGCTCGTGCGCGAGGCGCCGAGCGCCATGCGCAACGCAATCTCGCGCCGCCGTCCACTGAAGCGGACGAGGAGAAGATTCGCGACGTTGCTGCAGGCGATGAGCAAGACGAAGGCGACCGCGGCAAAGAGGATGGCGAACGCCGGGCGCAATTTGCCGGTTGCTTCTTCCGGCAACGGCACGACATCGGTCTTGAGGTCGGCATCG
>JAICXG010000106.1 GCA_025980625.1 Chthoniobacterales bacterium | reverse complement strand
TCGCTGATTCGGATAATCCGCTCGGCTTCGTCGCCCAGGCTCTGGAAGAGTTCTTCGTCGTCATGGCGCGAAACGAGGACGCCGATCTCGTTGCTCGTGGCGTAGCTCAGTTCGTGCAAGTTGAGGCTGCTGACGATGCAGAAGTTGTCGTTGAGATAACATTTGGCGTGGAGGTTGCGGCAAAAGCTCGTCCGGATGAATGAGAGCGCGCGCAGCCAATTGATTTCTTCGGGAATCAGTTGGTTTCGTTCATAGGCGATCTGGACTTCGATCTTGCGCTGGTTCTTGTCCTCGAGGAGTTCCTTAACGCGATCGTTGAGCTTGAGGACCGGGGTGATGAGGATAAGCCGGTCGTGCGCGAGGCGGATGATCTCTTCCAGGTAATAATTGGCCGCGCTGGTATTTAGAAACTTCGCCATAATTTCTAGAAAGCAGCAACGGTGCCAGCACGCGATCAGCGCGTTGTCCAAAGGCTTCACCTTTCGCGGCAGGTGGGGCGCGCACACCCACTGTGATAATTCAGACGCATTGCAGAACCGGTTGTTTCGTGGCCAGTTGCAGGAGCATGCCGAAGAGAAACCTGCTCATCCTTTCGAACCGGCTGCCGGTCACAGTCAGCGAAACGATCACGAAGTCTCCCGGCGGCCTGGTCGCGGCGCTGGAGGGGCTCTCGAGCGAGCAGTTCGATCTCAAGTGGATCGGGTGGCCAGGCAGCGTCATTCCCGACGAGCGCAAAGAGGAGGTCGAACGCCTGCTGGTCGAAGAGCACGGCTGCATTCCAGTTTTCCTCTCGGAGGAAGAAGCGGCCGGTTACTACCTCGGCTTCTGCAACTCGAGCCTCTGGCCCATCCTCCATTACATGCCGAGCTACATGCGCTACGACCCGGCGTGGTGGGAACAGTATCGCCAGATCAACCAGCGCTTCGCCGAGAAGGCGCTCGAGCTCGCGGAACCCGGCGACCTCGTCTGGGTGCACGATTACCAGCTGATGCTCGTCCCGCAGATGGTGCACGACGAAATGCCAGAGCTGAAGATCGGCTTTTTCCTGCACACGCCTTTCCCTTCGTATGAAACCTTTCGCTGCCAGCCGAAACGCAACGAGCTTGTCACCGGTCTCCTTGGGGCGGATCTGATCGGGTTCCACACCTTCGGTTACATGCGGCATTTTCGCAGTACGGTGCTGCGCTTGCTCGGGATTGAGTCGGAGATCACGCTCATCCGGAACGAAAAAGGACATGTTACCCGGCTCGGCGTTTTCCCGATTGGGATCAACGCGAAAAAATTCGAGGAGACGCTGAACTCGCGCGAGTTCAAGCAACGCCTCGCCGAGATGCGGGCGACGGATGGTGACAAACGCGTCGTCCTATCGGTCGAGCGTCTGGATTACACCAAAGGCATCCTGCACCGGATCGAGGCGATCGAGCGCTTCCTGGCGGAGATCGACGACCCGGAAGAGCGCGAGGCGATCAAGTTCATCTTTGTCAGTGTGCCTTCGCGCGAAGGCATCGAGCAATACCAGGAGCTGCGCGCGGAAGTGGAAGCACGCATTGGCCGGATCAACGGCACCTACGCGACATTGCGCAGCAGCCCCATCCGCTTCATTCATGGATCCGTCGAGTTTGTCGATCTTTGCGCGCTCTACACGCTCTCCGATGTTGGGCTGGTCACGCCGTTGATCGATGGGATGAACCTGGTGGCGAAGGAATACATTGCCTGCCAGCGCGACAACCCCGGTGTGCTGATCCTGAGCGAATTCGCCGGCGCCGCGGGCGAACTCTTTAACGCCATCCTCATCAACCCCTACGATGCCGAAGGAGTGGCCAACGCTTTGCGCGAGGCGCTCGCCCTTTCGCCAGAGGAGAAGGCGATACGGAACCGCCCGATGCGCGCGCGGGTGATGAAATACGACGCGCAAAAGTGGGCGCGTTGGTTTATCGAGCAACTGCTGCGCGGGCGCGACGAAGCGACTGCGCCAGCCCGCAGCCAGATCGATGAGCTGGCCGACGAACTGCGCAGCGCCGTCCGTGCGCAAAAACACATCGGCCTGTTTCTCGATTACGATGGCACGTTGCGCGAGATTGAGCGCGATCCGCAGGCAGCGAAGCCCAACGCGGGTGTCCGGCATTTGCTCGAAGCTTTGCGTCATCGGCCGAACCTTGAGGTCACTCTCATCAGCGGCCGGACGAGCGACGATCTCGAGGCGTGGTTAGGAGAATATCCTTTCTCCCTCATTGCGGAACATGGCGCGGCACTGCGCCGGAGCGGCACGCGCGCGTGGGAACGTCTCGACGTCGGTGTCAGCTATGCCTGGAAAGAGCCGATGCTGCAAATCCTCCGGCTTTACGAAGACTCGACGCCGGGGAGTTTGGTCGAGGAAAAGAAGACATCGTTAGTCTGGCATTATCGCAACACCGATCCGGAGTTTGGCGCCTGGAAAGCGCACCAACTGGCGGTCGAGCTTGGCGCCGTGATGGGGAATGAGCCGGTCGAGATTCGGCATGGCCGCAAGATCATCGAGGCGAGCGCGGCGGCCATTTCCAAAGGCGCAGCCGTGCGGCGCTTGCTCGAGGGCCGATACTGCGATCTGGTGCTCTGCGCGGGCGACGATCAGACTGACGAGAGCATGTTCGAAATCGCGGCGCCGAATTTTGTGTCGATTAAAGTCGGCCGGAGTCCCAGCCGGGCCATGTATCGGCTGCCCAATCCAGCCGAGTTCCGGAAATTCCTCGAAAGCGTGCTGATCGCGAAAGCCGGCTAGTCGCGTGCAAAGCGAGATCCGTCTTCTTATCGCGATTCGCGAAAAGGGGAGGGGAAACCCGGCGACCACAGGCGACGTTTTCGTCCTGGCTAGGGACGTGAATTGCAAGCGCCGCGCCGCATTAATTCGGTAACATGAACGTCCCGCCGATCTCGCGCAGGGCGATGCGCTCCGGTTCGTCGGCCATTCTTCTAACGAAGCGTTCGATCGGCTCGCGCAACGGCTCGACACTCAACTTAAAGGTCTGATGATGCACCGGCATGATGAAGCGTGCGCCGGCAGCGCTCGCCATCGCGATCGCCTGCTCGGGCGTGCAATGCGAACGAATCCACGGATTGTAAGCGCCGATCCCAAAGATCGCGAGGTCGTAGGGATGAGCGTCGCACAGTTTCGCGAAGTCATTCGTAAAAGCCGTGTCGCCCGCGAAAATGACACGCCGCCCATTTCGCTCCAGCACGTAGGCGTTGTAACCGCGATAGCTGTCCTTTCGCAGGCGCGCGCCCCAGTGATTAACCGGAATCGCCCTAACGAGAAGCGAGCCGGCGGCAGTTCTGATCTCATAAGTCTCACCCCAGCGCAATTCGGTGATGTCGCGCAGACGGGTCCAGCGCAGGAGACCGCACGTCCGCGGCGCAGTCACTACCTGCGGGCCCCGGTCGAAACGCCGGAGCGTGCGCCAGTCGAGATGATCGAAATGAGCGTGCGAAAGCAGGATGAGATCGATTGGCGGCAGCTCGGCGATTTTGAGCGCCGCTCTCGTTAGGCGTTTCGGCCCGATTGCTGTGAAGGGCAGCGGAATTCCAATGCGCGAGAGGAGCACCGGGTCGGTCAGAACCGTGACCCCAAAGAAATTCATCAACACCGTGGAATGGCCAAGCCAGGCGGTGGTCAGCCGATCGTTAGGCCATGTCTCCGGACGCGGCTTGGCGCAAGCGGGGGAAATCGGCCGCCAGCTTGACACCGTCCATTCCTGCCAGAGATGGGCCAGCCAGCGTTGGGTAACCGGCCGGCGCGGCTTCGAAGACAGAAGGGAAAACTGTTCGTCATCATGTGGCATAGGTTATAGCCTAACGAGGATAAGATCCCCTGCCGCCGGCTTCGCGCTACGGCAATCATACCGCTGCCGGACGATCCACGCCGGCTTTCATCGTAGCGCTACTTGATGACGCCGATCTCAGCCCGGCGGTTCTTGGCCCAGGCGCCTTCGTCGTGGCCCGCGTCCGCCGGCATGTCCATGCCGAAGCTGACGGTCTGGATGGTTTGCGCGTTCGCTCCCATTGCGATCAAGGCTTCGCGGACTGATTCGGCGCGCCGTTCGCCCAGGCCGCGATTGTATTCGGCGGTGCCGCGCTCGTCGGTGAAACCGGCGATGATGATCTGGCTGTTGCTTTGCTGAAGGAAACTGGCGACCTGCTGGATTTTGCCGTTCTCGAAAGCGCGAATGGTCTGGCTGTCGAAGTCGAAATAGATCGGCTGAAATTGATTGCGGTCGACGTTGCTGCTGAGGAAGGAGGTTCCTTCCTGGCGCTCGGGCAAGGGCGTGCCGGTGACATAATCGCCGGTCGCGCCGGCGGTCTGGCCTTTCTTGTTTGTGCAACCGGCGAGGAGGAGAAAGAGGAGCGGAAGCAAGAGGCTAAAGCGCCTAACGACAGCGGAGACAAAGCGAAATTTCGAATTCATACGCGACTGCTGCGCAGCATAGCGGCGAGGGTTGGGCATGCAAGCTGCCGACGCGGCGCTTGGCGAAGTCGTTAGGCGCGAGAAGGTGGTCTCGGGTATGACGGCGCGGTCGGCGACAGGTCGGGCGCGTGACGCTGGGTTGCTAAGCTGCCTTCCCGGTCCCGAAGCCGTGGAGGAGCCGGTGGAAAAATCCGCCCTCGGCGTCCTCGTAATCGACGATTTTTCCGGCACGCGCCACCAGCACCGGACAGTCGGCCCGGTTGAGAACCCCGCGCGTTAGGTCGCCCATGATGTAGTGCTGGAACGGCCCGCGCGCCTGGGAAGTGCCGGTGACGATGAGGTCGGACTGGCCCTGGCTGGCTTCACGGAAAATTTCGTCCAGCGCGAGCCCATGGCGAATGCGGACCGTGACTTCGACACCCATCTTTTCCAGGCTCTCCTTCTGACCGCGTAAGTTGCGCCCGAGCTCGGAACCGGACGTAAGCAGACGCTGGACATCTTCTTCCAGCCGGACGAGATCGGCGTAAATCGCGGGCGGCTCCGCCATCACATGAAGCAGCGTGACTCCGGCCTTCACGCAGCGCGCGATTTCGCCCGCAAGCTGGACGGCGTCGTCGATATAATTTTTGCCGCCGGTGCAGACAAGAATGCGCCGGACCTGAGCGCAGGCGCCAATCGCGACCAGCACGGGCGGCGGGACGGCCTTGATCACTTCGTAGCTTTTCTCCGGGCGAAAGTAGAGGCCGCCCTCGCCTTTGCGCCGCGCCCCGATGACGGCGAGATCGTACTCGTGGGCGGTGGTTTCAGCGAGAATCTGGCGAATCGGTTCGCCGGAGCGAATCTCGATCCGTGGCGGCGGAACCTGATAGCTGCGGAGCAGGTTCGCCTCGGCCTCGAGCGCGGCGCGCAACGGCGCTTCGTCGGCCTCGCGCTCGATAATCCCGAGCAGGGTGGTTTCCCACTGACACGGCCCCGCGATCAGGCCGCCGAGTCGGGTGGGGCTATCGGCCGGATCAGTTCCATCGCTGCAAATGAGAAGGCGCATTGGGAGTTAAAATGTGTGCCCGGTGAACAGGGTGTAGAGAACGATCGCCGCTCCAATTAACGGCAGCGGCACAAAAAGCAGCCGGATTTTCGGTCCGGCAAAGTATTGGGTGAGAATCGCGCCAATCTGGGCTCCGATGGCGGCGCCGGTATTCATGACCAAAGCAACCAGAATGTCGACATTGCCTTTGAGTGCGTGGCTGAAAGTTCCGTAGCTCGCGGAGATGATAATTTCAAACAGATCGGTCCCGACCGCGAGATGGGTCGGCACGCCGAGGATGTAAACCATCATTGGCATGCGGATATAACCCGCGCCGCCGCCGAGAAACCCGCTGAACAGCCCGCCGACGAACGAAACAACGATGATGACCCAGAGCGAGATCGACTTCACACCCGAAGTCGGGAGCGAGATCATCGGCCAGAGCGGGATGCGATGAATTGTTTTCGTTAGGCCGGAAAAGGAGGACTCGTCTGCGGCCTGACGCCCCTTCTGCGCCTTGCCGCCTTTTTTCTTCTGCGCCCGCATTGTCTTCCAGCTTTCCCAAACCATGAAGACCGAGATGCTGGCGTAGATCGCGATCGAGATAATGCTGACAACGAAATCGACGTTGCCCTGACGTTTCAGGAGCTGAATCAATTGCGCCCCGCATTCCGCGCCGCCGATGGTACCGAGCGCCATGATCAAGCCGAGGCGCAGATCGACATTCCCGAGCGCGCGATGGCGCTTCGCGGCCACGACCGACTTTCCGACGATGTGCGCGAGATCGGTGCCGACGGCAAAATTCCAGTGCATCCCGATCGCGCGCAGCGCCGGCCCGGCGATAAAACTGCCACCGACGCCGAAAAAGCCGCCAAGGATGCCGATGAGGAAGCCGACAACTACGAGGTAGATTGGGCTGATGTTCGTCCCCGAGATCGGGAAATGCATCGCCAGAAAAATCATTCCGAACGGCCGCGCAGGAGGCGGAAGAGAAAGGTGGTGAGCCACTCGAGGATAACCGCCTGGCCAATGATGAGAACCAGACAGACGAGCCCGTAGAGCCTGACGCTTTCCTTATCGAGCCGGGCGAGCCAGCCGCCGAGGAAATGCAGGACAAGGAAGAAATAAACCACGACAAACACGGCGTAGATCGCCAGTTCGGAGAAGAAAGCGAAGAGCGTCCTGCGTTGACTTGGTTTCATAAAAACAGGGCGCGCGGAAATCGACTGAGCGCGATGGAAATCGGCCGCAGCACGGTGCTTCAAGCGCAGGGAAAATCAATTGCGCAGGGAACGAAAATCCCTACCCTTTGTGGCCGAACTTCCCGAAAAGCTCTTTTATGGCTGACGTCGCAAACAAATATCCAGAGAACGTAGAGGGGAAATTCTACGTCGATGATCAGTGCATTGATTGCGATCTGTGCCGGGAAACCGCGCCGGCCAATTTCAAGCGGAACGACGACGGCGGCCACTCTTACGTTTACAAACAGCCTGAGTCGCCCGAGGAGGAAGCCCTTTGCAATGAAGCCAAGGAAGGTTGCCCGGTCGAGGCGATCGGGAATGATGGGGCGTCAGGGGAAAACTCGTGAATCGAGATTGGTAAATCGTTAAACCGAGCTGCGATTTCTCGAACGCTGATCTTATCACGATTCACGATTCACGAGTACGATTCACACGCCGCCACCCGTTGTCCTAACGATCGCCGGCTCTGATTGCAGTGCCGGGGCCGGCTTGCAAGCCGATCTCAAAACCTTTACCGCGCTCGGCGTCTATGGACTTACCGCCGTCACGTGCGTGGTCGCGGAAGTCCCGGGCAAAGTATCACGGATCGATTCCGTCGAGCCGGGCAATGTGCGCGAGCAGATCGAGCTTTGCCTCACGAAATTTCCGGTCGCCGCGATTAAGACCGGCTTGCTTCGTTCGGCGGAAATTGTCTCGGCGGTGGCTGACATTTTGGAAGCATCGGCGCGAAATATCCCTCTGGTCGTCGACCCGGTGATGGTGGCGACGAGCGGCGATAGTTTGCTCGAGCCGGCCGCAATCGCGCTGTATCGGCGCCGCTTGTTCCCGCGCGCCACGCTCGTTACGCCGAACATGATGGAAGCATCGGCGCTCGCCGAAAAACCAGTGCGCAATCTCGCGGAGATGCGGATGGCAGGGGCGGAGCTGGCGCGGCAGTTTGGGGTGCGGTTTCTTATCAAAGGGGGGCATCTCGGGAGTGGGCGCGCGGTCGATCTGCTTTTCGGCGGCGCCGAGGTCGCGGAATTTTCCGCACCATTCATCGGCGGCGTTTCGACGCACGGCACCGGCTGCACTTACTCGGCGGCGATCGCGGCCGGCCTGGCGCTCGGGCATTCACTGGAAGAAGCCATTCGCCGCAGCAAAGAGTTTGTCACCCGCGCCATTGCCGAACATTTCGTCTGGGGAGAGATCGACGCGCTCAAGCTCTAGCCCGGCTCGTCAGGGCAGGTTGTCTTTGTTCACCCACCGTTGCTCTTTTAAAGCGAGCAGCGCCGCCGCGGTTTCTGCCTGTTTCTTGCTTCGGCCCGTGCCTTCTCCCAGCACCTGACCTTCCCAGACGACGCGCACCGAAAATGTTTTCTCGTGCTCCCGGCCATGCTGGCTGAGTAGCTCGTAGGCTGGGCTGCGGGACGAGATCGCCTGGAGTAATTCCTGGAGCTGTCCCTTTGGATTTACCTCGAGGGGTTCGTGCTCGATCTGCTCCAGGTCTTCCCGCATTTCATCGAGGATGAATCGCCGCACCGTCTCGAGATCGCTATCGAGATAAATCGCGCCAAGCAACGCTTCAAAAGCGTCGCCCAAGGTCGAGTCACGCTGTCGGCCACCGCTCGCTTCTTCGCCCCGTCCCATCAACAGATGCTGACCGAGTTCAAGTCGGGCGGCGTGGACCTTGAGCGCTTCCCGCGAGACGAGACGCGATCGCCGCGTCGTTAGGCGACCTTCCCCCGCCTCGTCATAGCGGGCAAAAAGATGCTGCGTGATGATGAGCTGCAGCACGGCGTCGCCCAAAAACTCGAGCCGCTGATTATCGACATGTCGCTTCTGTTTTTCGTGCCCCACGCTCGGGTGCGTCAGCGCTTCGGTCAGCAAAGCGGGGTTGCTAAACCGGTAGCCGATCCGTTTTTCCAGCGGATGCACGGCGTCGGATCGTTAGGGCGATTTGCCCGGTTGTTTTTCGTAGACGGCGATCGAAGTCACGACATCGACGGCGCGTTGCAGGACCGGGTCGTGCGGGCCCGGTCTTTCTCCGCGCGCCCGGCGCTGGCGGGCCTCGGCCGCTTCGATCTCCGGATTGGTGCCGGCGAGGAGCGCCGCCTCGTTGAAATGTGGCCGGTCGGTTTCAAAGACGAACTGCTCCATTCCTTTGGTCTGGCTTTGCTGAAACATCTCGGTCTTCTCCTGCTCGGGCAACGCCACCGTCAGATCAGGCCTCAGCCCCTGCGCCAATTCCGCCTCACCGCCGGGCAGAACCGCTTCCGCGACGGCGAGACGAAGAATCTTTCCGCTCGGCAGCGACAAGTCCGAATACTCGGTCGGGCGTCCCGCGGTTTTTTGTCCAATCGTGATCGCCTTGTTGTGGCGCAGCACCGCCGCGAGCGCTTCCGCCGCGCCCACCGTGTCTTGATCGACCAGCACGACGAGAATCCCGGAATAGCTTGGCGCGTTTTTCGACACGAACGATTGCGCCG
>JAICXG010000030.1 GCA_025980625.1 Chthoniobacterales bacterium | reverse complement strand
CTAATTTGGCTTTTCCAAGACGACAGAAAACAGGCCTTCTTCCCCAAGAACGCCGCCGCAGACAATCACATCAATACGCTGACCCTTCCTCCCACTGTTAAGAAGGCGAGTGCAGGGAACATGCTGGTCGGAGGGGCCAGCGGGAGCGATTCAGGATGGTCGAGCGGTTGCAACTCGATTGTGCCGGTCAAACATTGGCTCATGAAAGCAATTCAAGTCGCGAAGTTTGGCGGACCCGAGGTGATCAAGCTGGTCGAGGTGCCAAGGCCTCGTCCCGGCCCCGGCGAACTGCTCGTGCGCGTTTATGCGGTCGGTGTGAACCCGGTCGAGACTTACATTCGCGCCGGGCAATATCCGCGCAAACCGGCGCTCCCATTTACCCCGGGTAACGATGGCGCTGGGGTTGTGGAGGAAGTCGGTGATGGTGTGAGTGACTTCCGTGTCGGCGATCGCGTTTACATCGCCGGATCAAGCAGTGGCACTTATGCCGAATATGCTCTCAGCACAGTCGCGCAGGTGCATCCGTTGCCTGACCGCGCTTCCTTTGCCGAAGGCGCGGCGATGGGGATCCCTTATGCGACCGCTTATCGCGGACTCTTCCAGCGCGGAGAGGCCAAGCCTAACGAGACCCTGCTCGTCCATGGCGCGAGCGGCGGGGTCGGCACCGCCGCTGTGCAACTGGCGGTGGCGCGCGGCTTGCGCGTCTTCGGCACCGCCGGCACGGACGAGGGCCGCAAGCTTGTCCGCGAACAGGGGGCTAGTGCAGTGTTTGATCATCACGCCCCGGATTATCTCCAGCAGATCATGCAGGCGACCGGCGGCCGCGGAGTCGATTTGATCCTGGAAATGGTCGCGCAGGTGAACCTCGGGAAGGACCTGACCATCCTGGCTCACGGCGGTCGCGTCGTCGTGATTGGCAATCGCGGCCGGGTCGAGATCGATGCGCGGGATGCGATGTCGCGCGATGCGGATATTCGCGGGATGGTCCTGCCCAACACGCCCGCGCCGCAACTGGCGAGCATTCATGCCGCGCTCATTGCGGGCCTGACCAATGGCACGCTCAATCCAGTCATTGGCCTCCAGTTACCCCTCGCCCAAGCCGAGGACGCGCACCGCGCCGTCGCCGAGGGCGGCAAGTTAGGCAAAATTATTCTTAGCATCGCCTGAAGCAGTAAGCCTAAGTCTGCCGCTGGAGAGTAAGGCTCGCGCTCTCTATTTAATCTCGAAGGCTTCGACGAGGGCGACGCCGGTGGTATCGTTTGCCCCGCGCACAATCGCGGTGTAGCTGCCCGGCGCGAGCGTCGTGAGAATGGCTGACTCGCGATCGTCAGTCGGCGCAAGGGTCGTGGCGATGATCTCAGCCTCCTGGGTGTCGCGCCAGTTGTCGTTAGAACTGATGAGCGCGCCATTGCTATCGTGTAACTCGAGGGTCGGATCGAGCAACGGTTGCGCAATGCCGAATGCGCCTAACGACGGGCCGATCGCACGCAGAAGGAGTTCGCGATCATCCGTCCCGCCGATGATAAAGCCACCAATCATGACATTGTCACCAGTCTGGACAAAGCCGCGGGTCGAAATGTTAACCGGATTGGCCGGTGCGCTGTCGTCGACCGCGTATAATTCGACCAGGCCGATGCCGGAAGCGCTATGGGCGTCACTTAGAATCACGGTGTAACTGCCGGGTTCAAGATGGGCAAAAAGAGCTGACTCGAGGTCATCCGTAGGCGCGAGATTTAAGCTTTCGATCGTAGCCTTGTCCGGGCTCGTCATCCAATCGTCATTTGTCGAAATGAGCGCCCCGGTGCTGTCGTGCAGCTCGATCTTTGGATCGGGCAGAACCCCGCTCAGCAGGTTACTCAGCGATGGGCCGATCCCGCGCAGGACGATGTCTTCACCGTCGCTTCCAGTGATAATAAATCCGCCAATAAGAACATTGTCGCCAGTCTGGACGAGAAGCCGGGTCGAGAGGTTTTGTAAAGCGGGCGATGGAGTAACCGCAACAATCTTATCGATCTCGCCGCCGCTGCCGCTTGGACCAATGTTCGTGTCTGTCGCGACATAGATCTCGCCCGCGTCGTCGCTGCCGAAGCCTTTGACAAGCGTGTTCAGATCGTGTTCGGGATTGCCGATGCGCAACTCCTGAATCGTGCCGCCCGTGAAGTCACTGTAAAAGAGCCGTCCGGTGGAGCTATCGGGCTTCATCAGATCGCCGAAGACATACTTACCAGTGAGTGCCGGGACGCCCGGGCCGCGATCGATGAATCCGCCAATGACAGCTATCCCATCCTCATGACTATATTCCAGCACCGGCTCGACGAGGGAAGGATCGGGAGAAGGATCGGGTATAACTGTGCCATCGTCGGGATTGAAAAGGAAGCTGCCTTCCATGCGATTCCAGCCGTAGTTCTTCCCGGCTTCGACGAAGTCGACCTCCTCGATGTTATTCTGGCCCACGTCGCCGACGATGAGTTGGTTGGTGGTGGCATCGAAAGAGAAGCGAAACGGGTTGCGCAAGCCATAGGCGTAAATCTCGTGCACAGCCGTGCCGCTGCCGACAAAAGGGTTAGCCGCCGGGACGCGGTATTTGCCGTTCGCGCTCACGGGGTCGGTGCTATTAGTCGTTAGGCCGGGATCGAGCGGATCGATACGAAGAATCTTTCCCAGGACGGTCGTAAGGTCCTGACCATTCCCGGTGATCGTATTATGGCCATCGCCGACGTCATTGGCGTTGCCCCCGTCGCCTAAGGATATGTAGAGATATGCCTCGCCGGGACGGAAGGCGAGCTTCCCACCGTTATGATTGAATTGTGGCTCGTCGATCCGCATGACCTCGCGGCGGGTCGCCGGGTCAGCCACATCGGGATTGGCGGCATCAGCCTGCCACTCAGCGACCACGCTCTGGTGATCGAAGGCGCCTGGATTCGGCACCGTGAAGTCAGCTGTGCCTGAGACTGGCTCGCTCGTGTAAGTGTAGAATTTCCGAAAACCGGGGCTGGCCGGGTCGTTGAAACCCGGATGAAAGGCGAGACCAAGCAAGCCACGTTCGTCGTAGTCGGGCATGAGCGGAACAAGCCGCGCGGAGGCATCGAGGAACGGCGTCGTGACCAGCGCGCCATTCTTGATCAGGCGAATTTGACCGGTCTGCTCGACGACGAAGAGACGTCCGTCGCCCGAGGGCACGATGTCGTTAGGCGCGGTCAGGCCATTAGCGATCACTTGCAGGTCAACCTTTACGGGACCTTTGTTGATGAGCGGCAGGAGCGGCGTCGGCGAAGGGGTCGGAGTAGGGGAGGGCGTTGGCGTAGCAGTTGGCGTTGGCGTCGGGGCCATCACCGTCACGGTGCCGGTCATCATGCAACAGGAACCGTGAACCGTGCAGTAGTAGGCAAAGGTTCCGGCGCTCGAGAAAGTGTGGTCGAAGGTCGCGCCGCTATTGAGAATGCCCGAGTCCCAGATGCTGGAAGGATGGCCGGGAGTGCCGGATGTAGAGCTATGGAAACTGGCGTCCCAAACCCAGTGAATCGTATCGCCTTGTTGGATGGTTACCGTCGCAGGTGAAAAGCGATCACCTGTCATGCCGACCTGCACTGTGACGGTGGCGCCATGGGCGAGGGAGAGTGAGACAAGGAGAAGAAGCGCTGCCGCGCAGGCGCGAGCGAGATAGAAACGAGAATTCATATGTATTTTCAGCTGACGGGGGCACGATTTGCCGGGCGCGACGGCAAAGCCAATCCGGAATCGTAACATTCCTGTTACCTCGCCCGGCGAGTGAGGGTGCAGGCAGCTCCGGTGATTTAGAAAATGCCGCGCCAAAATTCGCCGCATTTTTGACAAAGGATGGTCAGTCCAACGGTTTTTTCCGGAGGATAAGTTCTGTATGAGCCAAGCCTTTGGAGGGAATGAACGAGTCAGCAGGTCGAGCCATCGCCAGCCAGTATTTCGCCGGCCCACCGACCTGTCCCAAATTCCGCTAAAACACAATGGAAGCGCGGCCAGCGAGAGCCAGTTCAAGAATCGGCAGCCGCCGCCCGGTGATTTCCCGGCAGGGATGCCGCTAGGCGAGTTCCTCTTCGAATACCTTTATCGCTGCGGCGTTCGGCACAGCTTCGGTATTCCGGGCGATTTTGCCCTTCCCACTTTTGCCTGGCTCGAGAAATCCAAAATCGAAAACGTAACCATGACCCACGAACCCGGCGCCGGATTCGCGGCCGATGCTTACGCACGGGTCAACGGCATTGGCCTGGTCTGTGTGACTTACTGTGTCGGCGGTTTGAACGTAGTAAACGCTATCGCCGGCGCCTACGCCGAGAAATCGCCCATCGTGATTGTAAGTGGCGCACCCGGTCGAAAGGACCGCGAGAAGGACCCGCTGCTGCATCATAAGGTGAAGACTTTCGAAACGCAGCGTCGCGTCTACGATGAAGTAACTGTTGCCAGCGCCGTGTTACTTGATGAAGAGCGCGCCGCGGCTGAGATTGTCCGTTGTGTCGATGCGTGTCTGCGCCACAAACGCCCGGTTTACATCGAGGTGCCGCATGACATGGTCGATCGAGAAATTCCCATCGCGCTCCCGCGGCCGGCGCCAGCTCAGATATCCGACCCGCCGACACTGCAGGCAGCGATCGACGAAACTCTGGGCCTGATTCGGGCCGCGAAATCTCCCGTGATTCTGGCAGGCGTCGAACTGGCCCGTTACCGCCTGGCGCATCTCACCCTGCAAATCGCCGAGCGGATGAATATCCCGATCGCGACCGATCTCCTGAGTAAAAGCGCGATCCCGGAAAACCATCCGCTGTATCTCGGCGTTTACGGGGGCGCGATGAGCAGCGACGAACACGTCAGAAAGTATCTCGAGTCATCCGATCTCGTCCTTATGCTTGGCACTTTTATCACCGACATGAGCATGGGTTTTTACACGGCAAAGCTTGATCGAAGACGAACTATCCTTGCCACCACCGAACAAGTAAGTGTGCGATATCATCGCTACGAATCGATCCAGTTTGCCGATTTTCTTGAGGCTTTAACGAAAACAAAGATTCGGCCCAAATCCTTTCGCCATCCCAACCCGCATGCCGTCCCCAAACCGCTGCAAAGAAAGGAACGGGCCGAGCCGCTCACAGTGATGGATTTCTTCCGTATCCTCTCACTTCATCTGGATGAGAATTGCTGTGTCATCGCGGATATCGGGGATTCCATTTTCGGGGCGGTCGCCGTTTGCAGCGCGCGGCAGGCGCAATTCATCGCGCCGGCTTACTACATGTCGATGGGCTTTGCCGTCCCGGCCAGCATCGGCCTTAGCCTCGCGACGAAAAAACTCCGGCCCTATGTCGTGGTGGGCGACGGCGCTTTTCAAATGACTGGCACCGAGATTTCCACCGCGGTGCGGCTCGGACTTAGTCCTGTCATCTTTGTGTTGAATAACAATGGCTACGGCACGATGCGACGAATTCACGAGGGCGGTTTCAACGTTATTACTCAGTGGGACTACGCGAAAATAACGGCGCTCGTCGGTGCCGGCGAAGCAGTCACAGTAACCACCAGGGGCGAGCTGGATGAAGCGATTGGCTGGGCGCAGGACTCCACCGAGTTGGCTGTGATTGAAGTGAAAATCCCGCAGGACGACATCAGCCCGCAGCTTGCACGGATTGGACTCGAGGTGGCGAAGGTGCGGGGCTGGAAAATCCCTCACCGGCCCGTGCCTGGTAATTGTAAGTTTTCTCGGTCGGCGCCGGGATCTCGCAAGGACAAGCACGCTTCGCAGCCGTAACTGCCGCTTGTTAATTTAGGCTTTGCTCGTTAGGAATCCAATAGACCAAGTTACAAGGTTGGCTTTGGCGCGTCAGACCTGTCTGCAACAGAAGAATGCAGCTTTTCTCGCAGGTGCGGGATAAGGCGTCGCGTGAATTCAACCGAGTCACCGGCTGTAAGATGCGACCATTCGGGACATTTAAAGCCACTTAGGTCTGCGTAGTCGGAGTAGTAAATACCCGGCGCGCTGGTCATTTTCAGCAGCGGGTCCCACGTATTCGCGCGCGGGGTGTCATGCTCTTCAAGTTGTTTCAGCCCGCCGCTGGAGGGAAATCGGACGAAAGCGATCTTGCCGCCACGTTGCTGGAACTTATGCACGGCGGCGGCAACATCCTCGAAGCGCTGGCCGATGGCCTTCTTCATTTCAGCCATGAACACCTGCTTCGGGATGTAACTCGGTGGTGGCGGGGGCGTGAAAAGCGGGAGCCAGATTTGTTGGATGCGTCGGGCGAGTGGGCCGTTTGGATCAGCGCATCGCTCCCACATCCGTGTGCGGCGTTCGCGGTCCACGGTTTGGAAATAAGGAGGTAACTGCGGCGGCACCAGCGCGCCCGGTCGATTGCGGAGACGCAACTTACCGAGATAGATGCTAAGTGTGAGATCTTCCTGTTTGAGGAAAACAAGATGTTCCTCCAGCGGAACGGAGAGATACTCGCTGGCGCGTTGCGCAAGGGTTTGGTTATGGAAACGGTGCACCGCTTTTTCTCCAGTATCCATCGGCGGTGTGCCGGGGGGAGCAAGAAACAGCGCCGGGACGAAGCTACAGATGATCGTGCCGTGAAAACTCTCGTCGTTAGCCAAATCCGCGAGCACTGGGTAGGCAGACGAGCCGGCCAGGGCCAGTTGGATCGGTCGTTTGCCAAACCCATGTTCCAACTCATCCAGGTCGAGATCGAACAAGGGGCGCGAATCGCCCACGATGACCAGTGACTCAGGCCGGACCGCGCGGCGACGCGATGTCCATAAGTCCTCATTGTCATTCAAGGTCGGGCCATAGCCGATCGAACGACAATATAACTCCCATGCCGTGACCGCGGCGACGACTACGAGAACAACCCCAACCGTGATGCCGCGCCACGGGATCTCCGGGATGGGTCGGATAAATTCCAAAGGCGGCCCGCCATGAATTTGTTCTTCGCGCGAGGGCCGGCGGAAGAACACAGTGGGCAGGCGCAGACGCCGTTTAAAATTGGAAATAGATAAAGGCATTGCTGCTTCCCTGAGTGAAGATGATGGCGCAGGCCATAACAGACCAGATGGCGGTCACGGCCACGCGCGGCAAACGCATGACCACTGTCTCGAATGTCTGGTCGCGCAACGTCCAATGCATGAGAATCATCCCGGCAGTGACACTTGCGATTTGCACTAACTCACGGGTAGAGAGAATCGCGTCGCCGTGGGGATGCTGACCGAACATGCCGCCGAGCATTCGGCTGGCGACCGTGAAATCGGAGGCGCGGAAAAAGACCCATGCGATGCAAACCGCACTGTAAGTGGCGAACCCGGCCAAAACTCGCACCGGGAGCGCGCCAGCCCAGGGTTTGTGTTCAAAGAGCCCGCGACAGACTCTTTCAACGACGAGATAGGAGCCATGTAACAATCCCCAGACGACGAACGTCCAGGCCGCGCCGTGCCAGAGTCCGCCGAGAAACATCACGATCACGAGATTGGAGGCGGCCCGCAGCGGCCGGACCTGATTGCCTCCGAGCGGAATGTAAAGGTAATCGCGCAGGAAAGTGGATAGCGAGATATGCCAGCGTCGCCAGAAATCCGAGAACCCAATCGCCGCGTAGGGAAAACGAAAGTTATCCTTAAGATGAAATCCCAGGGTTAATGCTGCGCCGATCGCGCAGAGCGAATAGCCGGCGAAATCGAAAAAGATCTGTCCGGCAAACGCGAGCACGCCGGCCCACGAGTCAAGCGCGACCAAAGGACCGCCATAGCCAAAGACGCGATCGGCCGACCCGGAAAGCAAGGTATCGGCGAGCACAATCTTTTCGAATAACCCAAGCGTCATCAGCGCAAGCCCCCAGAGAAACTGCCCATTCCTCAGCCGCGGCGGATGTTCCAACTGCGGCAGGAAATCGCCCGCGCGAACGATCGGACCGGCGACTAACTGTGGAAAGAATGAAACCGCGAGGACAAAGTCGCGCAGCGAGCGCGTCGGCCGCAGCACACCGCGATAGATATCCAGCGTGTAGGAAAGCGAGTGGAAGGTGTAAAACGAGATACCGACGGGCAGGAGAATGTCGAGGTGCGGCGGCTGATAAATGATTCCGACCCGCGCGAGCAGCCATTGGAAATTTTGCAGGAGAAAGTTTCCGTATTTGAAAAAGCCGAGCATGCTCAGGTTCATGCAAACGCTGGCGACGAGCCAACGGCGGCGGCGGCGTTTCTCCTGCGCCTTGGCGATTTGCCGGCCGAGCCAGAAGTCCATTGCGGTCGTGGAAAAGAGGAGCGCGGCGAAGGGCGGGTTCCAGGCGCCGTAGAAGATGTAACTGGCCACGACGAGCAGATTCTTCCGCATCTCCCAGCCGCGGATGCTCCAGTAGAGCGTCACGACAACGGTAAAGAAAACGACGAAGGTAAGCGAGTTGAATAGCATGGCGTCAGGTGTCGATCACATTATTTGCCGCGGCGGCAGATCAATGCATCAGCCATGAGTTAGCGCAAGCATGTTAGTAGTGGAAAACGACAGCTGCGAGCTTCTGCCAGAAATGGCCGCCGACATGCAAGCAGAAAATTGATGCTCGGGCCGCCCGGCTAACTTTGGCCGATTATTGGTGTGCTAAATACACTCGCCCTCGCCGCAATCCTCTCCCTCGGGGAGAGAGGAGAACGCGTAGCGCCAAGATGGAGCGATCAGGCTTGATTGCCTTCTTGTGGCATCCGAGAAAGCCGGCGCCGAGCCGGTATTATAAGTAGTTGGTTACGGCTTCCTTTGTGTGTCCTGCCGCGCCGCAAGCGCCGCTCGCAGCAGCCCAGCTTGTTCCCGTTACACCTGTGCGAGGCTTATCGCACTCGCTTGCCCTTTTGCGGCGCTATATCTAATCGAGTTAGCGCGACTTGGGGAGGTCGCGAATGTAGGCGCGGATTGCTTCGTACTGGCTGAAGCCGTCGAGCCCGGCTTCGCGCATCACCATCGAGCCGGAGCCGCTCCCGAGATAGTGACCGTGGCAAAAGGGATGTAAGGAATGCGCCCGCCCGTAATCGGAGCGGAGCCAGCGAGTGATAGTCGCAAATGTGAAGTCGGTAATGCCCATCGCCTGCGCTTGATGTGCTTCCGGGAAAATTTTCTCCCGTTCCGAAGGCGGCAGCATGTCAAAGAGCTCGGTCGAGGTGACGACATAAACGTTCAGGCCGAGCCCGGCGTTATTGATGAGTGGGAGTGTCTGAGTCACGAATTCGTTAGTCACACCGGTGCCTTGCAGAACGATGGTGCCTTGAGAACGGCCGCGAGCAGTGCGCAAGGCATAGACACCTTGCCCCGCCAGCGCAGCGGAGGGCAATCCTAACGCGGCGCGATCCAGGACCGCCTCCGGCGGGCGAGTGACAAACGGCGCGATGATGGCGGGACGTTTCGCCAACGCCGCGGAGACCAGGAACCACATTTCCTGCGGATCCCAGGGCGTGAGCGTGATCATCGTGCCGAGGGGAAAGTTATCCTGGAGTAACTGCAACGCCTGCGGGTCGGCGTGCGTCGGGCCGTCTTCACCGGTTTTTAATCCAGCGTGTGCGCAGACAAGAAAAAAGGGTCGATAAGCGCCGCCTTCCGAAGTGACGCGTGCCTGGTTCCCGATGGCGTGCAAGCGCGCGGCGATGTGGCCGAGCGGAGCGCTGAAAGCGCCGTAGGAAGAGCCTGCGCCGATATGCGAACCGAAGGCCGAGATGCCCGACAGGAGCGCCATCATCGCGTCTTCGCAAATGCCGCCGATCGCGAGCTGCCGCGCGCGCGGATTGGTTTGTCGATTGTAAAAGCCGGGCTGAAAGCTTTCGCCGGTTTTGCTGATGCTGGTCGAGCCGAGCAAGTCCGCGGCGGCGACGACGAAGCCGCCATTCGTCAGGCGATTATAAAAGCTGAGCACGCGACCGAGTTCCTCGCGCAGCGTTGTCTTGGTGCGGAAATTGAGCGCGAGCTCAACCGGCGTGCGGCCCGCAACGCTGGTCGCTCTTTCGTAGGCGAGATCGATGCGCGGGGAGTCGGGGCGCGGTCGGCGATCGAGTGTGTCGAGCCGCTTTTGCGATGCGCGAAGGCGCGCAGCCAATGCAGTCGTCGTCGCGGTTCGCTCTTCCAGTGCGCGCCGGATAATTGTCAAGGTTTGCCAATAGCAATCCTCGAGGACGGTCGTATCGGCTCCGCAGTTACAACGCTGCGCGCCATCGCAATGGGGGATCGCGCTTTGATGTTTCGGCAGAAGCATGTCGACGGCGTTGAAGAACGAGTTCGAGCAGAGACTGTGGCCCGCACCGTGCGAGGCCTTGCCTTCGATCCCGTAGCCCCAGCCTTTGATGGTGCGATAAACGATCGCGGTCGGCTGGCCGTTGTGCAGGTCGAGCGCGAGGCGTTGTGCGATCGTGATCTGCTGCCAGTCGAAACCATCCGGCACGTAGATCACGTTCCAGTCGTGCAGGTAGGCCAACTCGGCCGGCGACCATTGCACGTAATCGCCGGGTGTTTCACCATCGCGACAGACCTGGTTGGAATCGATCGAAGCCTGGTTCCAATCGATATGGAGAATAATGTTGTCGAGGGAGGCGGTGCCAGCGGCGGCCAGCGCTTCGGCGACGCGACCGGGAGTCATCCCGCCTTCGCCTTCAACGATGTGGATGCGAGGCGCGTTCTCGCCGTAAAAATCGGCCGCCGCCCAGGCGAGGCCGAAGGAGGCCGGAAGCCCGACCCCGGACGCACCGGTCGACAGCCTAACGAATGGCGTCGCCGGAGTCGGATGCCCGTCGAGAGCCTTCGCATGGAACTTTTTGAAGAGTGGAGTGCTGGCGGCAGGATTGCGTCGAAAGCCGAGCAGGTCTTCGAGCCGAAACTGGAATTGTTCCTCGGATGGCAACAACTCGGGCGCCGCGATCCGCGCGACTTCGTTGCGCAAAGCCCAGAGCGCATATAGCCCAAGCGCCTTATGCCCGGCGGCGTAGGAGATGATGTCGGCATCGCGCCGCTGCGGTCGGGCGAGGTCGTAATCCATCGCGTCAAAGATCAGGCACTGGGCGATGCGACCCGAAGAGATCGAGCCGCCCGGGTGCCCCGACATGGGCGCGTAGTTGTACATGACCGCGCAGAGCGTGCGGTAGAAAAGGTCGAACGTTTCGTACTCATCGATCGTGGTGTTGTCGAGCGGGTCGCCTTGTTCCTCGAGGCGATCGGCGGCGTTCATGTAAATCCCGCGTCGCGGGCCGAAGGAGATGGTGTGCTGTTCCGGAATTTCCGGACTTGCGGCTCGAGAGATGAGTTCGGTAAGCATAGTCGTTAGTCGTTAGTCGTTAGTCGTTAGTCGTTAGGCGTTGGCCGGCGTCGCTCTTGAGATTCAGAGTAAGCGATTTCTTGTTTGAGTTTTGCGCGAGAAAACTGGTGCCCATCAACTGCTGGTTGAGCTGCGAGACGCAACCGAGCTTGCGCGCGAGATCGCCGTCGATCGGGTTCTCGACCTTGATGACTTCGGCGCCGAGCAGCGCCAGGTGAAGGGTGGCGAAGGGACCGGCGAGGACATTCGTTAGGTCGAGAACGCGGATTCCGGCGAGGGCTTTCTGCGGTGGCTGTTCGCTCATGTTCATGAGGCGAGGGGCGAAGGGATTTTGTAGATGATGCCTGGCAGCTCGCGTCCGAAGTAGTGGCTCAGGTCACGCGCAAGGGCGATCAGTTTGTCGAGGCGCAAATCGGTGCGGCGGCCAGTGTTTTGCAGGTAATGAACGAGGTCTTCGGTGCAGACGTTTCCGCCGGCGACTTTTGTGAAGGGACAACCGCCGAGGCCGCCGATGGACGATTCAAAACCGGTCACGCCAAGATCGATTGCGGCACAACAGTTGGCGAGGCCGAGTCCGTAGGTGTTATGGAAATGTGCCGTGCAATGCGCGTCGCCGCCATGGCGATCGAGGATTGCGCCGAATAACTTGCGCACCTCCTCCGGCGTGCCCCGGCCGGCGGTGTCGGCGAGGCTGATGTTAGTGAAGCCTGCGTCCAGATAGCGCTCGACGATTGCAAGGACGCGAGCGGGAAGCACCGGGCCTTCGTAGCCGCAGCCAAAAGTTGATTGCACCGAGAGCTGGACCGTTTTTCCGGCGGCGACGGCTTCCCGCGCCATCGCGATAATCCGGAGCGTTGCTTCCGCGACCGACATGCCGGTGTTCTTGCGGCTGTGCGTTTCACTCGCGGAAACGCCCATGCTAAACATCTCGGCGCCGCAGGCGAGTCCGCGCCCCAGGCCTTTTTCGTTGAGCACGAGCGCGGAAAACCTGGCGTCGTGTCGCGAACGGAAATGTGCGAAGAGCGCGTCGCTGTCCGCCATCTGCGGCACCTTGCCGGGATGGACGAATGACCCGAGTTGAATCAGATCCACGCCGGCATCGAGGAGCGCCTCGGCCCATCGGATCTTTTGCTCGAGCGGTACGACCCGCGGTTCTATTTGCAAGCCATCGCGCAGGCCGACTTCATGCAGTCGAATTTTATGTTGGGTGGCGTCTCCTCGCCTAACGACGCTACAGGAGAGCGTGGCGATCATAGCTTCGCGGCGATCGCGATCGCCATTTCGATCGTGCTGTTGCGCCCACCCATGTCATAAGTGCGGACCTTTCCTTCCCGGATAACTTCGGCGACGGCGCCTTGCACTGACTGGGCTTTGTCAGTTTCACCGAGCCACTCGAGCATCATCTTCACCGCCAGAATCGTGGCGATAGGATTGACTTTGTATTGCCCGGCATACTTCGGCGCTGAGCCATGCGTCGGCTCGAAGACTGCAAGTGTTTCTCCGATGTTAGCCGAGCAACCAAACCCAAGGCCGCCGACCATCTGCGCGCACAGATCGGAGATAATGTCGCCGTAAAGATTGGGCGCGACGAGGACATCATAGTTGAAGGGATTTTTCAGCAGCCACATCGTGATGGCGTCGATATTCGCGTCGTCCATCGCGATGTCGGGGAACTGCGCCGCGACCGATTTGGCTGCATCGAGAAACAAGCCGTCGCTCGCTCGCACGACGTTTGCCTTGTGCACAACCGTCACCTTCTTGCGGTGAAATTTTCGGGCGAACTCAAAGGCCGCGCGCACGATCCGCTCCGAGCCGGCGCGAGTGTTGATCTTGCACGAGATTGCGTAGTCATCCGGCGCCAAACTCGCGAAGGGCGCGAATGACTTCGCCGATTTCCCAAACAGATCAGCTAGCTCGCGCGGCACCGGTCCGAACTCGACCCCGGCGTAAAGGTCCTCGGTGTTCTCCCGGAAGACGACGAGATCGATTCCTTCCTTGAAGTTCAGCGCGTTCTCCGGATAAGCCTTGCAAGGCCGAAGACAGGTGTAGAGATCAAAGAGTTGCCGCATCCGCACGATCGGTGAGCGATAAACCAGGGTCTTGCCCTGTAACTCCGGAACCAGCTCGGCGTTCGCCGCCTTGACGGGCTTCGAAGTAACGGCGCCGAAGAGCGCCGCATCGACATGCTTGAGCAGCTCGATCGTGCGCGGCGGAAGCGGGTCGCCCTCTTTGCGCCAGAATTTCCAGCCGATGTCGCCGACCGGGTACTCGGCATCGAGCCGCAGCTTCTCGAATACGACCTCAGCCGCCTCCAACACTTCCACGCCGATTCCATCTCCCGGCAGCCACGCGATTCGATACTTCGCCATATGCCTGCGAGCATTGGGCGGGTAACGCGCGCGCTCTACACGGCGCTTGTCAAAAACGAGGCGTTTTTTGCGCTATGCGGATCCTTATTTTGTCGGGGCTGGCGTCGAGATGGGGCGGGCGGCGGAGCGAAAGGAGGCGGCGACGCGTCGCAGATAGGCTTGGATTGGTTCAATCTTGAGGTCGTTAGGCACATTCGAGCTGACAACCAGAATGTAGTTTTTCTCCCGGCAGGAAAGGAAGGTTTGCCTCGAACCGGCGCGCCCCTTTTTTGCCAGGGTCAGGCTCCAAACCAACGCCGTCCGCCCGTTCTCCAGGTTCGTTAGGCGAACGTCGGAGTCGCGCGGGTGCCAGTAATTGATTTCGTAGCCGGCCTGTTTGCGCAGGAGCGCCTCGTCCCCCTCGCTCGGCCGGCCCTTGAACTCAGCCAGCGGCACGGGCATGACCTGGACGAAACGGCCCTGCTTCGCCTGGTCGTTAGGCCGATCGCAGATGATGAAGGCCGGGTGCGACAGATCCTTTTGCCCGAGCGGAATGATTTTCGCGCCGGGCAAATCGACGCTGAAATATCGATCCGGATGTTGTGAGATGAGGAGAATGCCGTCGGCGGACTTAAACGCGGCGTACTGCGCGGGCGCGGAAGCCACCGCGCAAAGGAGCGCGAGGAAGGCAAAAATGAACGCTTTCACCCTTCGGATTAGACCGAGGGAGTCATCGCCGGGCAAGTTGTTTGTCGGCGAGCGCTCGGCGGCGGCGGCGGGGCGCTCTCGACCACAACATTCGGCGCTCGGCAAATTTCCCCGCCTCAAAATATAGGGGTTCCAAGGCAAGATCTTCCGCCAGATTATTTGTTGTGAATTGGTCGTTTTCGCCTATGTTTTTCGGTCGCGGTTTTGCCCGCGCTTTCTATGTTTCAAGCTAAAGACGAGGTCTCCCTGTCCACATCACGTCCCGATCGCCCCGCCAGTATCTCCGAAAGCCAAAAATATAACGCCGCTCAGATCGATAAACTTGAAGGTCTGGAGGCGGTCCGGAAACGCCCCGGCATGTATATCGGCGATCCCGATGAACGCGGCTTGCACCACTGCGTTTTCGAGGTGCTCGACAACTCGATCGACGAACATCTCGCCGGTTTTTGTAGCCGGATCGATGTGGCGATTCACGTCGACGGCTCGGTCTCGGTGCGCGACAACGGCCGCGGCATCCCGGTCGACATGCATCCGAAATGGAAAATGCCCGCGGTCGAGCTGGTCCTGACCAACCTGCACGCAGGCGGGAAATTCGGCCAGGGCGCCTACAAGTATTCCGGCGGTCTGCACGGCGTCGGCGCGAAGTGTGTCAACGCGCTCTCCGATTGGTTCAAGGTGGAAGTGTCGCGCGATGGGAAGGTTTATCACATGGCCTTCCAGCGCGGGAAGACGACGGAAAAGTTGAGCGTCATTGGCGAGTTGAAGAACAAAAAAACCACCGGCACGCTCATCACTTTCCTGCCGGACCCGACGATCTTCACGATCACGACCGAGTTCAAGTTCGAACGACTGGCGAGCCGGTTACGCGAGCTGGCTTTCCTCAATCCAGGTCTCGAGATCACGCTCGCTGATGAGCGGCTTGATCCGCCGAAGAAGGAGTTGTTTTACTACAAGCACGGGATCGAAGAGTTCGTTAGGCAACTGGGCGAAAACAAGAACGTCATTCATCCCAAGCCGGTCGTAATCTCGCGCCAGCGGGATGAGGTTTTCGTGGATGTCGTCCTCCAATACAACGACGGCTACAACGACCAGATTTTGCCCTTCGCGAATTCCATTCCGAATCCCGACGGCGGCACGCACCTGACCGGTTTCCGGACCGCCCTAACGAAAGCGATTAACCAATACGCGCGAACCAACTCGCTCGTGAAGGAGAAGGATCCATCCATCTCCGGCGACGACGTGCGCGAAGGATTGGTCTGCGTCCTCAGTATAAAGCTGCCGAACCCGCGCTTTGAGTCGCAAACCAAGGTGAAGCTGGTGAACACGGAGATCGACGGCATCGTTAACTCGGTCGTCTACGACGGGCTCATGACTTACTTCGACCAGAACCCGGCGGTTGCGAAAAAGATCTTCGACAAGGTGCTGACCGCGGCGCGGGCCCGTGAGGCGGCACGCAAAGCGCGCGAGACGATTCGCAAAGGCGCGCTCACGGGCGGCGGTTTGCCGGGCAAGCTGGCCGATTGTTCCGAGCGTGATCCGGACCTGACCGAGCTTTACATCGTCGAGGGTGACTCGGCCGGCGGCTCGGCCAAACAAGGACGTGACCGGCGTTACCAGGCTATCCTGCCGATTCGGGGCAAGCTGATCAACGTCGAGAAAGCGCGGCTCGACCAGGCGCTCAAGAATAATGAGATTCAGTCGATGATCACCGCGATCGGCACGGGCATCGGCCGGCCGAAAGAAGAGGGCGGCAACGGCAAGGAAAACGAAGGCACTTTCGACATCAGCAAACTGCGCTACGGACGGATCATTATCATGACTGATGCCGATGTGGATGGTTCGCATATTCGCGTTCTCCTTTTGACCTTCTTCTATCGGCAGATGCCGGAGTTAGTCCGGGCGGGCAAGATTTTCATCGCCCAGCCGCCGCTCTACCAAATCAAACGCAAGAAACGCGAAGAATACGTCGACGATGACGCGCAGCTCAATAAAATCTTAATCTCGTTAGGCGCGGAAGACGTGCGCCTGAGGAACCTGTCGGATAAGAAGGAGCTGACGACGGCGCAGCTCAAAGATATCCTCGAGCAGCTCGCGAAACTGGCCAAGTTAAGTGAGTCGGTGCGCCGGCACGGAGGCGATTTTGAGGATTTTCTCAATCATCGCGACAAGAAAGCTGACAAGCTGCCGACTTACCTCGTCAAGGTGCGCCATGGCAACGATGAGACAGTGCATTACTTCCACGATGAGCGCGCGGTCCGAAAGTTTCACGAGGAAAATCTCGACCTGAACCTGTTCGACGAAGAGATAGGGCAGGAGCTACTTCCCCTGACGAACGCGCCGGTGAAAACAAATGGCGGCGGAGCGCGGCGGCGCGGCAAACTGGTCGAGCTGCATGAGTCGACTACGATCCAGAAAGTAATTGGCGAGCTCGCGCGTAAAGGTCTGAAGGTCGAACATTACGCGGCGGCGGATCAGCCGATCTTTGAGCTGATTGAAGGCGAAGGCGAGCGCGCGACCACGCACCCGTTGTTTTCAATCCCGGAAATCCTGGAAAAGATACTCGAAATCGGGCGGCGCGGAGTGCAGATCAAGCGTTTCAAAGGTCTTGGTGAGATGAACGCGAAAGAGTTATTCAACACCACGATGGATCCGGAGAAGCGCAAGCTTCTCAAGGTTGATCTGAATGACGACAACGCCGTCGAAGCAGACCAGATGTTTTCCAAGCTGATGGGGGACGTGGTCGAGCCGCGCCGGCAATACATCGAGGACAACGCGCTCAACGTTCGCAATCTCGATGTTTAACTAGACAGGATTAACGGGACTTACAGGATTGGTTTTGGAGCAGCCAGTAAATCCAGTAAATCCTGTTTAGTTTCCCTAACTCCGCATGTACAACGCCAATGAAAAAGTAGAACCGATCAATGTCGCCGAGGAGGTCTCGAAGTCATTCCTCGATTACTCGATGTCGGTCATTATCTCACGT
>JAICXG010000308.1 GCA_025980625.1 Chthoniobacterales bacterium | reverse complement strand
CGCGAGGACCAGCCAAAAACCAGCGAGTGAGCTGAAGAGCCGCTGCGCGAAATAATAGAGGAGCAGGCTCGTGCCGGCGGCGAGGAGCGGGCTCCAGAAGCGCACGCCAAACTCGTTGTCGCCGAACAGGGCGATGCTCGATCGAATCGCCAGCGCGACACCCGGTCCCTTGCTGAAATAGGAGAGGGCCGGTCGCTGCGCCCACATCCAATAATATGCTTCGTCGGGCGAAAGCTCGGTCGCGCTGATGAGCGCGAGCCGAATCGCCGTCAGCACGAGAATGAAAATCCAGACCGCGCGCGTCGTGCTCATGCACTGGCAGCACCGATCAGGCGCGGATGCCTGACGAAAAATTGAGGCGCCCATTTTGCCACCACCCGGCGATAAAGCGACTCAAGCAACGCAAGAAGCAGCGCCGTCTCGCCCGCCGCGAGAAAGAATGTGGCCGCGATGTCACTGGGCCAATGCGCGCCCAGATACACGCGCGACCAGCCAATCGCGAATGCGAAAAGAAAATAAAGCCAGCCCCAGCGCGGGAAGAAAATCGTGAGGATGACGGCGATGGTCACGTTGTCGGTCACGTGCCCCGAGGGAAATGACGGCCCCGAGCGCCCGCGGTCGCGCTGTTCGGAGTAGCGGATAATTGGCTTCTTCAAAAGCGTGAGAAATTCCGGTCGCGCCTTCTGTAATTCGACCATCCGGACACGCTCGACCTGTTTCGGTCGCGGCCGATCGACGAACTTCTTCAGCAGCCCGACGGTGAAATTGCCATTCACAAGGAGCGCGATGCCGAGACAAAAAACCAGCGCCCGGCCTTTGAATCCGCCAAAGATGAGGGCATAAAGGGCGAGCACGACGATGAGCGGCTTGAAAACATCGACGTTGCTGATCGCAGCCATGAACAAATCGAGCGCGGGATGCGTCCATTGCTGGTTGATAAGGTGAAGGAGCGTTTGATCCACGCGGCTGGGTTTCTCTCTTAAAGCGAAACAGCGAAAACTGAAAGCGGACGATGCATTGTCAGGTCACACTTTTTGCGGCGATTCTTCTTAGCGTCACGGTGGTGGCGCGCGGCGATGCGCCTTCCGCAGAGCAGATTCTCGATCGAGTACGGTTACAACAATCGCAGCAGCAACTCGATCTCCAAGGCCAGCTTCGCACCGAGGACAAAGTCATTCCTTTTCGCCTCACGCAAACCGGGCCGACGATCCGCTACACCTTTTCCAATCCACCGGAAGTGTTGCAGCTCCGGCTCGGCGAAAAGAGCTCGACGCTCGACCTCGTGCACGAAACGAGTACGGAAAAATTTGCCAAGTCGCGGCTCGACGATCGGATCGGCGGCACGGCCGTGACCTACGGCGATCTCGCGCTCAAGTTTCTTTACTGGCCGCACGCGGAAGTGCTGGGCGAGGAGACGGTGCGCACCCGACCCTGCTGGCAGTTGCGCCTCCAGCCACCGTCGCGTGATGCGCAATACTCGAACATTCTCCTCTGGGTGGACAAAGAGAGCGGAGCACTCATGCGCATCCAGGCCTACGACTGGCAGGGTCGCCTAACGAAACGATTCGAAGTCGTCTCCGCGCAGAAGATCGACGGCCGCTGGTTTTTGAAGGAGATGCGGATCGAGGATTTGCAACCCGGTGTGAACAAGGTGCTCTCGCGCACCTATCTTGACATCAAAAAGCCGAGCTGAACGCCGGTTTCTGCGCTGCCGGTTGAGTCGGGGAAGAAACCACGTAGTAGTGGCCGATGTTTTTCGCGCGCTGCTCGTTTTCCAGCCTCCTCTTTGTGCTAATGGCGTGGGGTGTGCGCGCGCAAAATGTCGCCCCGGAAATTGTCTCGCCGATTGACGATGCGACTCTTTTTCAAAACGCGGCGGCCAAGGTTGTGCCGCTCTCCGATCACTTCACCGATCCCGACACGAGCGGCGTTCGCCTAACGACTTCGCTGGGCGAGATCGATCTCGCGCTTTACGATCAACGCATCCCGATCACAGTCGCCAATTTTAAAAACTATCTCGATTCGGGCCGCTATTTCCTGACCGATCCCACGACCGGCGCGAGCACATCTCTTTTCTTCCACCGCTCGGTGCCGGGCTTTGTGATTCAGAGCGGCGGTTTTCTCGGCACGGTCAATCCTTCGGATCCGGCGCATGTCCAACCGACGCAGGTGACGCCGTTCGCCTCGATCACAAACGAGCCGGGCATCTCCAACACCCGTGGCACGATTGCGATGGCGAAGTTGCCGGGCGATCCAAACAGCGCGACGAGCCAATGGTACATCAACCTCGCTGACAATCTCAACCTCGATACCGACAACGGCGGCTTCACGGTTTTCGGCCGAGTCCTCGGCGATGGCATGGCGGTGGCAGATGCGATTGCGGCGCTCCCTTTCTTCAATTTCGGGGTCCCGTTTGACACTCTGCCGCTGCGTGATTTTGCCGGCGGTCTGCCGACACCGGCTAATCTCGTTTCAATTCCGGCGATCAATTATATCTCACCGCTCACCTTCACCGCGACGAGCGATCACCCGGGCGTCGCGAGCGTAGTCCTGAGCGGGTCGAACTTGCTCGTGAGCGGGAAAGCGCTCGGCACCGCGACGATTACCGTCGCTGCGAGCGATGTCGACGGCGCCCAGGTCATGCAAACCTTCGATGTCACAGTCGTGACCAACCCGGTTCACCTCGCCAATATCTCCACCCGCGCCTCCGTCGGAGTGGGCGATGACGCGCTCATCGGCGGGTTTATTCTTGGCGGTGACACGCCGAAGCGAGTTGTAGTGCGGGCGCTCGGTCCGTCGCTGGCCGACTTTGGCCTAACGAATTTTCTGGCCGATCCAACGCTCGAGCTGCACGACAACAGCGGGGTGACGATCGCGACTAACGATAACTGGCAGGATGCAGCAAACAGCCAGGAAGTGATCGACGCGAATCTCGCGCCAACCCAGCCTAACGAATCGGCCATTCTGACGACCCTTCCGGCGAGCAGCGATGGAACCGGCTACACCGCGATTGTCCGCGGCGCGAACAACGGCTCCGGGATCGGGCTGGTCGAGGTTTACGATCTCGATTCCGGTCCGGGCTCGAGCGCGATCAACATCTCGACCCGGAGCAACGTG
>JAICXG010000069.1 GCA_025980625.1 Chthoniobacterales bacterium | reverse complement strand
TTTTCCACTTCCACTTTTGCGATGCGCGGCGAATGGAGCGGGAAAACGCGCTCCACTCCTTCCCCGTAGGAGATGCGGCGCACAGTGAAAGTCTCGTTGATCCCGGTGCCTTTACGCGCGATCACGATCCCGGAAAAAATCTGGATTCGTTCCTTGTCACCCTCGACGACCCGAGTGTGGACGCGCACTCCGTCGCCCACTTTGAATTTTGTGAGGTCGCTCTTTTGCTGCTCGTTGGAGATGGTATCGATGATGTTCATAAACGGGTCCTCCTAGGGGGCCGGATACCTAGCGCGACGCGAGCCGATTGTAAAGGCAATGAGCGCTTGGTTGTCCTATGCGATGACGGTCGCTATAGTGCGCTTCGCTGCGCCCGTAGCTCAACTGGATAGAGTGACGGCCTCCGAAGCCGTAGGTTGCGCGTTCGAGCCGCGCCGGGCGCATGGAGTTTCTCTCCGGAACTCTCAGTCCTCGGCGACACGGGACCGCGCCCACGCGACGAGGGCCCGGCTCAGCAGAAGGAAAACCAGAAGCGCCGGCGCCGACACAAGCAGCGCAATCGAGTCATACAGCCACGGCGCGGTTGCGGCTTGGGTGGCCAAGATTTTCAATCCTGAGGGCGCCGCGAAGATTCCACGCTCGCGCAGGAGGCTTGCGCCGATGAGATACTCGTTCCAGGCGACATAGAGGGAAAACAAAAACGTGATCGCGAGCGCGGGCGCGCCGAGCGGGAGCACGATCCAGGAGAAAATTTTCCAAGCCGAGGCGCCTTCGATTTCGGCCCCCTCGTCGAGCGAGATCGGGATCGTGTCGTAGTTGCGCTTCATCTGCCAGAGCGAGAAAGGGAGCGCCGTGGCAAGATAGATCACGAGCAGCGCCACGTAAGACCAGATCAGGCCGAGCCAGACCAGAAGGCCGCAAATCAGTCCCATCAGGATGAGTCCCGGCAAGAGTTGCGCGATCAAAGCTCCGGGAAGGGCCGATCTGCGGCGGAGAAATCGAGCGCGCGACAAGGTGTAGCCGATCGCCGAGGCCAGCGTTACGCCGGCGACCGCCACCGCCAGCGCCACCAGGCTCGATTCGCCCAGCCAGCGTAGGAACGAATTTTCGGATTGTTCTGGCGGCGGCGCCGCGACACGGCTCAAAGGGTAAATTGCGCACACCGTGACCAGCAAAATCGCAAGGTAAACGAAAACGGTCCGCGCCAACTGCGAGCTCGACAAGTTCCTCATGCGCCGGTTCGTCTAGCTTGCGCTGGTGCTCGGCGAGGCGGCCAGGCCCCTAACGACAACCCGCATGCCGTCGCTCGAGACGATCGCGACCGGTGTTTCCGGGGCGATGAACTCGCCTTCGGTCACGACATCGACCACATGATCCTCGAATTCGGCTTTCCCGCTCGGGCGCAGGATCGTTAGGGCGCGTCCCCTCATGCCGGGTTTGAGCGGCAACTCGCGGGCAAATAAGCGCGGCGCACCGGCGAGCGACGGGCCGGGCGGGTTCGAGGTCGAGAGAATGAAACGGCGATAAAGACTGCTTTGCGGAAGGAAGCGCGCGAGCAGCGTGATCAGGATCGCGGCCGCGACCAGGGTAAAAGTGAGATTCATCAGTGGAACCCGCAGCATGGATCCGGTGGGCAAAAATTTCTGCCCTGGATAATGATCGATCATCGCCCAGAGGAGCGACCCGAACATCAACAGCACGCCGATCACGCCGAAGATAATCGTCGAGTGCGCGAAGAAGAGCACCTCGATGAGAACAAAGATCATCCCGAGGATAAAGAGGCCGACGGTTTCCCAGCCGGCCAGCCCGGCGAAGTAATGGCCCAGGAAAAAAAGCGCGAAGCAGATGATCGAGAGAATGCCGAAGACGCCGAACCCCGGGATTTTCATCTCGATATAGGCGCCGATGATTCCGCCTAACAATAAGAGGGGCGACAATTGAGTCAGCCAAAAGGCGAGCTGTTCAAACCCACTCGGCTCGAAGCGCACCAACTCGCCTTTCAGGTCCGCCTTTTTCATCAGGTCGCGAACTGAATCAGCGATTCCGTCGGCGAGCACCGGTTTGCCATCGATCTTCTCGGCGGCTTCCTGCGCATTGAGGGTAAGGAGCGAACCTTTCGGGTGAATCACGCGGGTGCCGATTTTTACTTCCTTGTTCTTGTTCATGAAGGCTTCGCCGATATCGGGGTTGTGACCGTTGCGAAGCGCGCTGCTCCGAATCATGGCTGACCAATAGGAGATGGTTTTTTCCTTCGCCGTTGGCGGCAAATCTTCGCCGGTCGAGAGAATAGGCGCAGCGGCGCCGATCGCGCTCACCGGCGCCATGTAAATGTGTTTGGTGGCGAGCGCGATGATCGAGCCTGCCGAGCCGGCGTTGGTGTTCACGAAGGTGTAGGTCGGGATGGTGGCGTGATTGAGGATGCCGACGATTTTCTCCGCCGAATCCAGCCGGCCGCCATATGTGTCCATGTCGAGGATGATTGCCTTGGCGCCGTGGCTGTCGGCGCTCTTAACCGCGCGCCTGACGAAAAGGGCAAGGGAAGGCGAAATCTCCTCCTGCAGCGGAACGACGATGATATCCCCGGGGTGCACTTGTTCGAGCGCCTCAGCCTTGCCTAACGAGAAGAACGCACAGCAAACAATCACCAGCCAGGGAACGCCGTGGTTGCGCCCGCTGCCAAAAATCGCTGCAATCGCTCTCCATCGAGAGCCTCTCGTTTGACTGCGGGATGTCTCGAGCTCGCTCGACATGACGTGACGTTTGCGCTGCGTTAATCTGCCAGCGTTCCGCTTCCGTCACGAGAAAATTTCATGGCCATTCCCGACGAGGTGATCGAGCAAGTCGCCGCCGCGAACGACATCGTGGACGTGATCGGCTCCTATTTTCCGCTCAAGCGCGCCGGCTCGAGCTTTCGCGCGCTCTGTCCGTTTCACCAGGAGAAGACGCCCTCGTTTCACGTCAATCCGGCGCGGCAATCGTTCAAGTGTTTCGGCTGCGGTGTGGGCGGAAGTGTTTTCCGCTTCGTGATGGAATACGAGCACGTCGATTTCCCGGCCGCGGTGCGGCGGCTCGCCACGCGCGCCGGAATTCCGCTGATCGAGGAGCGCACCTTCAGCGCCGAGCAGGACCGGCAACACGAAGCGCGGCGGACGCTCCTGAAGTTACATGCCGAAGCGGCTGAATGGTTTCAGGAAAACCTGCTCAAGCGCGATTTCGCGCAACCGGCGCGCGATTACCTGAAGCAGCGCGGCCTAACGATCGACGTCGCGAAGTCATGGCAGCTCGGCTACGCGCCGGAGAGTTGGGATGCATTTCTCAAGTGGGCGCTCGACCGCGGCTACAAGCGCTCCGCGGTTCTGCAAAGCGGGCTGGTGAAGTTGCGCGACGAAGAGCGACCGGAGAGCGAAATTTACGATCGCTTCCGCGGCCGGCTCATGTTCCCGATCTGCAACGACGTCGGCGAAGTAATTGCCTTCAGCGGACGCATCCTGAAGAGCGAGGCGGAGAGTGCGAAGTATCTCAACTCGCCGGAGACGCCGCTCTTTCGCAAGGGGAGCATCCTTTTTGGCCTGCACCGGACGAAGCGCGGCCTGATCGACGCCGATTGCGCGATCGTCTGCGAAGGGCAGCTCGATCTGATTGCACTTTTCGAAGCTGGCCTAACGAATGTGGTTGCGCCACAGGGGACCGCTTTCACCCCGACCCAGGCGCGCATCCTGAAACGCTACGTTAACGAGGTCACCCTTTGCTTCGACGCCGATGCCGCCGGATTGAAAGCGGCCGAACGCTCGATCGAACCGCTCCTCGAGAACAACCTTGTCGTGCGCGTCGCCGAGATGCCACCGGGCGAAGATCCCGATTCGTTAGTCCGAAGAGAAGGCGCGGAAAAATTTGGTGAGCGGATCGCTGCCGCGCGCGATTTTTTTGATTTCTGGATCGAACACCAGGCCTCCACAACCGACCTGACGAATCTGAATGCCAAAATGCAGGTGGCGCGCGAGTTGGCGGAGACGATCGCGCGCGTGTACGACCCGCTCATGCGCCACGAGGTGATCAACAAGGTTGCGGCGCGGCTCGGGGTGGCGGCGGCTGATCTGACAAATATCCTGCCAAAAACGGCCCGCGACCGAAGGCCAGAGACTGTTCCGCGGAGGATCGCGCCCGCGCCGCGGCACGAGATCGCGATGCTTTGTCTGCTCGCACTGCGCAGCCCAGAGGCGCGCGCTTATTTGCAGGCGCAGGATTGGCGGGAAACCGTAAACGAAACTCCGGGGAGCGAAATGCTCGCGCGGATCATCGAGAACGATCTCCGGCCTAACGACGCCGTTTCGCTCAATCTCTTTATGTCAAAGCTGTCGGCCGAGGAGGAGTCGTTAGTCTCAGGCTGGCTCTTGCAGAAAGTTCCGGCAAACGCGGAAGCAGTCGCACGCGAGTGGTGGCAGGGCTTGCGCCAACCGGTTTTGCGGCGGCGCCTGCAGGCGGCGCAGAGCCGAATGAACCTGCCGGGCCTGAGCGCCGGGGAAGTCGTTGCCCTGCAGAAACAAGTGGTTGACCTGCGTGAACAGCTCGACGACTTTTCACGGTTTTCGCCGTCTACCACACTGGGACCCTGAACTGGTGCGCGGCGGGCTAGCGCACTTCCTGCTATTTCCGTTTCCGAGTAACTGCCAATCGTCTTTGAGTACGAAACCGAAAACCTCCGCCCGGCCCAAATCGCGCAAGGCTCCGGTGCGCAAGCCGAAGCGCCGGGGCCGCCCGCCGAAGGCTGCCGCCCGAGAGGCGAAGCGCCCGCGCGGCCGACCACGCAAAGAGGTAATTGAGAACGCAGCGGCGGTTCGCCGCGGCCGTGGTCGCCCGCCCAAAGCGGTGGTTGTTCCGGAGTCGACGAGAAATGGCGCCAACCATCCCCCGAAGGAGAAGAGCGCCGGCACGAATGGCGATTTCCCGCTCCCGGTTTCGAGCACCACTCAGGCGCGCATCCGCGAATTGATGAAGCTCGCCAAGGAACAGGGCTATCTCACCTTTGACGATCTCAACGAGGCGTTGCCGCCCGACTTGACCGATCCCGATGAGCTCGACCTGATCCTCATGCGCCTGCGCAAAATGGAGATCGACATCATCGAAGCCTCCGAAGTCGATCGTTACAAGGACGGGAAAAAAGACGCCGACGACGAGGAGGAAAAGGTCGAGCCGAAGATGGACATGCTCGATGACCCGGTGCGGATGTATCTCAAGCAAATGGGCCAGGTGCCGCTCCTCACGCGTGAGCAGGAGGTGGAAATTTCAAAGCGCATCGAAGAGGCGGAAAGCCGGGTCGCGCAGCACATTCAGCGCTTCGGGTTTGTCGCTCGCGCCCATCTCGAATTGGCGGCGAAGCTGGTCGAGGGCGGGGAGCGTTTCGACCGAGTCATCCTCGACAAGAAAATCGAAAGCCGCGAACGCTATATGAAATTGCTCCCGCGCCTTTGCAAAAAGGTCCAGAAGATGAGCACCGAGCTGGCGCGGGAATACGAACTGATCACCCGCCACGGCGATTGTGACCCGGCGAACCTGAAAAAATTCGAGCGCGCCCTGGCGAGACTCCAGGCGGTTTATCCGCATTTTTATTTCAAACAGCGGGTGACCGAAGAATTTGTTCACCTCGCCGATGAGCATTATGCGCTTCTCCGCACGATCGAGGAGGAGATGAAAAATCGTCCAAAACGGCGCGGCCCGCACCCACACGCGAAACGGTTGCGTGACATCGAGACGGTGCTCTGGCTTTCCCCGGCGGAATTCAACCAGCGCTACCAGGAGTTGCGCACCTGGCTGCGTCGTGCCCTCCGCGCAAAAACCGAAATGATCGAGGCCAATCTCCGCCTCGTCATTTCAATCGCGAAGAAATATACCAATCGTGGGCTCTCGTTCCTCGACCTCATCCAGGAAGGCAACATGGGCCTGATGAAAGCGGTCGAGAAGTTTGAGTACCGCCGCGGCTACAAATTTTCCACCTACGCGACGTGGTGGATTCGGCAGGCGATTACCCGCTCAATCGCAGACCAGGCGCGCACTATCCGCATTCCGGTGCACATGATCGAGACGATCAACAAGCTCATGCGCGTGCAAAAACAGCTCCTTCAAGAATATGGCCGCGAGCCCACTCCCGAAGAAGTGGCGGAAGAAATCCTGCTGCCGGTCGATCGAGTGCGGGCGGTCTTGAAAATGGCGCAGCAGCCGATCTCGCTGCAGGCGCCGGTGGGCGACAGCGAAGAAACAAATTTCGGCGATTTCATCGAGGACAAGGGCGCCGAAAACCCGAGTGACATGACCGCGATTGCGCTTTTAAAAGAGAAGATCAGGGACGTGCTCGAAACCTTAACCGAGCGCGAGCGGCAGGTGCTCGAGCAGCGGTTTGGGTTGGTCGATGGCTACAGCCGGACGCTCGAAGAGGTGGGCCGGCAATTTCGGGTGACGCGCGAGCGCATTCGACAGATCGAAGCGAAAGCATTGCGCAAGATGCGGCACCCGACAAGAATTCGGCAGCTTGAGGGATTCCTCGAAGCTGCCGATCTGCAAACTGCCGCGGCGCCAACTCCTCCCGCCTAACGAGGCGGGCGGTGATGCCGGATGACGTGGTGGTGATTGCGGACCACTATCGGCCGATTGAAAATGACCGACCCGCCAAAGAACCCCGGATAGTACCCGTAGCTGGCGTAATAGGGATAAGGGTAGGGATAGCCGTAGTACGGGTACGGATAGTAAGGATAGCCGTAAACCGGGTAGGCGATCGGGAACCCGATACCGATGCCGACGCGCACGCGGGCCTCGGACTTCGGTGCGAAGGCAAAAGCAAACGCCCCGGCCACGGCCACGACTAAGAGAAGCTTCTTCCAATTCATCGTCTCACCTCCTTTCACAAAACAGCGTACATTTTAGACTGGCGCTCCCCGAAGTTATTCAACCGTTTGCGCGGGCCATTTTGGGTAGCCGGTCACCACCAGATCGGAGCCGATATTTTCGAAACGCACCTCCTCGAGATGTGCTGCGGCCCTCGTTGCCGCGATGCCTTTCCCGGCGACCGCCAGAACCGGACCTCCGGTAATGAGCGGCGCAACATAAAACTGCACCTTATCGACCAGCCGCTCGTCAAACGCCTGGCCGAGAGTTTCACCGCCCCCTTCGATCAGGACGCTCGTGATTTCGCGTCGCCCCAGCTCCGTCAGCACGCGCGTAAGACTTTTCCGGCGAAAAACCAAGGTGCGACCGGCGAAGCGATCGCTCAGCAGATGCGAATTGCGCGGCAATCTCCCGGAACGCGTGAGCACGACGCGCCATGGCTGGCGCGCGCCGCGTATCCCACGCGTCGTTAGGCGCGGATTGTCCTCGCGCAGGGTTTGGGCGCCGATCAGGATCGCGTCAACCTGCGCCCGGAGCTGCATCGCATGCCGACGTGCCGCGGGGCTTGTCATCCAGCGGCCCTCGTTCGGCGGCCTTGTGAGCCGGCCGTCCAGGCTCATTCCGCATTTCGCGATGACAAACGGTTGTCCGGTCACGATCCACTTGTTGAAAGCTTCATTCAGGCAACTGCACTCGTTAACCAAAACACCGGACGTCACCTCGATTCCGGCAGCGGCCAGTTCGCGAATGCCGCGCCCGCGATGAGCCGGATTTGGATCGTGCGCGCCGACAACCACGCGGCGCACTCCTGCCCTAACGATCGCGTCCGTGCAGGGCGGGGTGCGGCCGATGGTCGAGCACGGCTCGAGGGTGACATAAAGCGTAGCCGTGCCTAACGAACCCGCTGGAGCAGTAGAAAGACATTCGATTTCAGCGTGCGGCAGGCCGCGGGCACGATGGTAACCGCTCGCCACGACGCGACCTTCGCGCACGAGCACGGCGCCGACTGCTGGATTTGGACTGACGGCTCCGAGCCCTTTTCGCGCTTCCGCCAAGGCAACCCGCATAAATTTTTCGTCAGCATCATCAGCCATTGGCGGCATTCTAGGCCGGCAAGACGGTTGGTTGCAATTTCGCGCATTTTCATCAGCGTCGGCAGCAACGCTATTGCCGGTAATTTTTGGCACACATCTTCGATTGGATCACGCGCCATCACTGCGCCGGAGTGGCCCGCATGCCCGCTTCACAACATTGGGCGTTACTACGTTGAAGAATTTCACGGACAATTACTTACGTTCCACAATTTTCCATCCGTCCGATGTGGCATGTCAGCCGCTCTACTTCTCGGCGCTGATTGCAACCATTTACCAGAAAGGACACCACATGATGAGTTTAATTCGTTATCAAGCTCCTGAGATCTCGACCTGGCCATCGTTCGATCGCTGGGCGAACCTCCGCGATGAGATGAACCGCCTTTTCGATCTGCCGGCGATGGGCAACCTTGCCCATCAGTCGCAGCTCTTCAGCGGTTGGACTCCTGCGCTCGACCTCTACCAGACGAACGATAATATCGTCGCCGTGGTTGAGATCCCGGGCATGAAGAAAGAAGAGATCGACATCTCGCTGCACGACGGAATGCTGACCATCGCCGGCGAGCGCGCCACTTCGACAGGCGAAGGAGAAAACGTGGAACGCACGGAGCGTTTCAGCGGCAAATTCCGCCGCAGCATTTCGCTCCCGACGCGTGTCGACGCGGGCAAGGTCAGCGCCAGCTACAAGGACGGCATCCTGACTGTCACCCTGCCGAAAGCCGAAGAAGCCAAGCCGAAGAAGGTCGCAGTCAACGTCGAGTAATCACCAACCAATCAAGGAGGACAAACATGGAAACTTTAACACGTGAGAACAATGGACGGAGGACGCGCCAGAGCGAGGGATTCATCACCCCGCCCGCGAGCGTCAGCGAAATCGCCGATGCCTACACGCTCGAGCTCGAGATGCCCGGCGTGAGCAAGGACGGTCTCGACATTTCAGTCGAGAATAACGAACTCTCGATTATCGGACGGCGTTCCAATCCGCAGATCGAAGGCACGATCGTTCATCGCGAATCGCGGCAGCAGAATTATCGCCGCACCTTCGAGATCGACCCCTCGATCGATACCGGCAAGATCAGCGCCCGGATCAATCAGGGCGTCGTCACCCTCACCCTGCCGAAAGCGGAAGAAGTAAAGCCGCGCAAAATCACGGTGTCGTAAATTCAAGTCACACCGTCTCAGTTTGAAAGCCGCAGGTCTAAACGGGCCTGCGGCTTTTCTGTCCTTTGCAAAACCGGCGTGATTTTTTGCCTCGCGGAGCTTTTGTGCTTGGCGCGCCTCATCCGACAACGTAGCTAAAGAGAACCCGCCTATGGCCACCAAAACTGAAGAGAAACCCTCCGAAGACAAAGTCATCGCCGCCCGCAACAAGAATCTCGATCTCGCCATCCAGCAGATCGCGAAGGACTACGGCGACGGCGCCATCATGCGCCTCGGTGACGACAAAATCGTCGACATCGACGTCATCCCGACTGGCAACATTCTGATCGATCGCGCGCTCGGCGTCGGTGGCGTCCCGCGCGGCCGCGTTGTGGAAGTGTTTGGTCCCGAATCCTCCGGGAAAACGACGCTCACCCTCACGATCATCGCCCAGGCGCAAAAGCGCGGCGGGCTGGCTGCGTTCATCGACGTCGAGCACGCGCTCGATCCGCAGTACGCGCGAAAATTAGGCGTCGATCTCGATGATCTACTCGTTTCGCAGCCCAGTTCCGGCGAAGAAGCGCTCCGCATTTGTGAGACCCTCGTTAGGTCGAACGCGCTCGACGTGATCGTGGTCGATTCGGTTGCCGCGCTCGTGACCAGGGCCGAGCTCGAAGGCGAGATCGGCGACACCACGGTCGGCGCGCAAGCGCGACTGATGAGCGCGGCTTTGCGCAAACTTACCGCGCTCATCTCGAAAGCGCGCACCTGTTGCATTTTCACCAATCAGATTCGGGAAAAAATCGGCGTCATGTTTGGTAACCCCGAGACGACGCCCGGTGGCAAGGCGCTCAAGTTTTATTCCAGCGTCCGCATCGACATCCGCCGCATCGGCGCGATCAAGCAGACCGACGGCGTGGTCACCGGCAACCGGACGCGGGTGAAAGTGGTGAAAAACAAAGTCGCACCGCCCTTCACCGAAGCGGAGTTCGACATCATGTACAACGAGGGCATTTCCTCGACCGGTGCGTTGCTCGATCTCGCGCTCGAGAAACAGATCATCGAGAAGCGCGGTTCCTGGCTGAGCTACAAAGGAACGCAGCTCGCTCAAGGCCGCGACGCCGCGAAGGAAGCGCTCAAGAACGATCCCGCGCTCTACGAAGAAATCGAGAGCGCGGTCAAAGCCAAGCTCGACGAAGAGAAGAAGTAGCTGTCGTTAGGCAAGTTCACACTTCGGATTCCGGGAGGCGCCGGCTGCGGCGAAATCGGCGTAACCCAGGCATCTTGTCTGTGAGGCCATCGGGCGTCTCGCCCGGTCTCTCCCAGCGCTGATGAAAATTCCATCATCCAAGCTACCTTTGCCGCGATGACCTCCGCCGAAATTCGCCAATCCTTTCTCGATTTCTTCCGCGAGAAAGAGCACACAATCGTGCCGTCATCCTCGCTCCTCCCTGCCGCGCCTAACCTGCTCTTCACCAACGCGGGCATGAACCAGTTTGTGCCGATTTTCCTCGGCCAGCAGAAAGCTCCGTGGCAACCGCCGCGCGTCGCCGACACCCAGAAATGCATCCGCGCCGGAGGCAAGCATAACGACCTCGAAGACGTCGGGTTCGACACCTATCACCACACCTTTTTTGAGATGCTCGGAAACTGGAGCTTTGGCGATTATTTCAAAAAGGAAGCGATCGAGTGGGCCTGGGAGCTGGTCGTTAGGCGCTGGAAATTCCCAGCCGAACGCCTTTACGCCACGGTGTATCAGCCTGCGCCTAACGAACCGGCTGAGTTCGACCAGGAAGCGTACGATCATTGGGCGTGCCGCTTTCGCGAAGCGGGGCTTGATCCCGCGATTCACATCGTTAACGGAAACAAGGCCGATAATTTCTGGATGATGGGTGAGACCGGCCCGTGCGGGCCATGCAGCGAGTTACACGTCGATCTCACGCCGGCCGGCGACACACGCGGTTCGTTAGTCAATGCGGATGACCCGCGCTGCATCGAAATCTGGAACCTTGTTTTCATCCAGTTCAACGCCAATCCCGACGGAACCTTCTCCCCGTTGCCGCAGCGTCACGTTGATACCGGCATGGGTTTCGAACGTGTCACCGCCATCATCCAAGGAACGAAAAACCTGACCGATTTCGCCGGCACGATCTCCAACTACGAGACCGATATCTTTCGTCCGCTCTTCGATGAAATCGAAAAACTGAGCGGCAAGCACTACGCCAGCATTCTCCCCGCAAGTCAGGCTTCCAGCCCGGCTTCCGAACAGGTGCAGACCGACATCGCCTTCCGCGTCATCGCTGATCATATCCGCACCCTGAGCTTCGCGATCGCGGACGGCATTCGGCCGAGCAATGAAGGACGCGGCTATGTTCTGCGCCGCATCCTGCGACGCGCGGTACGCTATGGCCGTTCGTTAGGCTTTCACGCGCCGTTCTTCTACAAGCTTGTCGACGTTCTCACTCTGACGATGGGGGAAGTTTTCCCGGAACTCCGAAGCCTAAACGCAACAATTAAGACAACTCTTCGCGGAGAGGAGGAAAATTTCAGCCGGACGTTAGATCGCGGAATCAGGCTCTTTGAAAACGAAGGGATCTTTTTCGCAGTCTTCGATCAGGTCAGAAAGGAAAACGAACATCACTATCGCGGGCGCACTTCTATAGCCCAGGCTGAGGAGGAAATCGACGTGACTGGGGACGAGCCATCTCTGATTGGGAATGTGAAATTCTTCATTCGTAATAAGCCGATTGAAATTACGATGAAGGAGCTGCAACAGGGCGCTTGGAAATCCTTTGTTATAGGTCAGCCACAAATTTCCGGTCAGTTCGCCTTCAAACTTTACGACACCTATGGCTTCCCCTTGGACCTGACGCAACTGATGGCGCGCGAGCGCGGGCTCCGGGTTGACACCGAAGGTTTTGAAAGGCTGATGGAAGAACAGCGCGAGCGAGCGCGCAAGGCACAGAAGAAAAGCGTCATCGAAATTGCGAACGCGGCGGAGCAACCAGCGACGAATTTCCTCGGTTACGAACACGACCAAACTGGCGCGGACGTGCAAGCCGTGCTCGATCTCGACGAACGCAAGGCGGTCGTTTTGAACAACTCGGTCCTCTACGCGGAAATGGGCGGACAGGTTGGCGACCAGGGCGAAATGATTGGCGAAACCGGATCCTGGAAGATC
>JAICXG010000310.1 GCA_025980625.1 Chthoniobacterales bacterium | reverse complement strand
GATCACGCGCTGCATCGCGGCGGGTTCAAACTGGTTCAGACGATCGACGATCTGCTCCAGCTCAAAAAAGAAATCGGCATCGCGAATCAGTCCCACCTTGACCGCTTCGACGTAACCGGCAGCCTTCTCCGACGGTGAAAGAGTTTCGAGAAAGCGACTGTCGTTAATGACCGCGAAGGGCGGAGCAAAGGCGCCGATGAAGTTTTTCTTCCCGAAAGCGTTGATCGCGTTCTTCACTCCGACGCCGCCATCGGCCTGACTCAGGGTTGTAGTCGGCAGACGAAGGTGCCGGACGCCGCGATGCGCGGTCGCGGCGGCGAAACCGGCGACATCGAGCAAAGCCCCACCGCCGATCGCGACGATGAAGGAATGGCGCGAAAGTTTGTAGCGCTCGACCAGGGAGTGCAGCTCGTTCACCGCCATCGGCTGATTTTTCAAAGTCTCGCCGCCCGGCCAGACAATCGGCTCGCAGACGAGGTCGACGCTCGATTCCGCGAGATAAGAGGTCAGATCATCGATCAGTCCAGGGGTTGCGCTGATGACTGATTGATCGAAGACCGCGAGCAGCCGTTCGCGGCGCTTTCCCTCCTCGCGCAGAACGGTGCGCAGCAGGTCGTTGCTTGAATCGAAAACGCCTTCCGTGAAATAGACGTTGAACCGAAACGGGACCTCAAACTGGCAACTGATGGCGGACTCCTCCTTCATCTGCTTCAGGTTGCGGGAACGTAACGTTGGAAGAGCAAGGCCGCACCGAAAAGAGCGGCAAACCCCAGCCAGGGCAGGAGAGAAGTGGGTGAGATGGCCAGCAGATCAACGAGCACAATTCCAGCGAGGAGGACGCTGACTGGGCGCCCGGCGCTCTGTTTCGCGAGAACGAACGCACGCCAAATCCAAAGGAGTAATGGCAGGGCGCAGAGCAGCGCGACCGGCGTGGAATCGAAATAGAATCCGGCAGCAACCGGCGCGAAGAGCAAGAGCAGCCAGAAGCTTGAAGTCCGTCTGACTCTGCTTTCGCCGCGGGCGAGATAGCTCAGCCCGACAACATACAAAGCCAACGCGAGCGCAAAGCCGAGCGCGCGCGGCGTGAGTCCCAACACGCCTGCGGCTGCGGCCATGAGATAGAGAAGGAAACGGCAGGTCGCCATCAGGAGAGGCGCCCAGGCGATGCGCTTATGCAGGATATCGTAGGCGGTGATCACAACGACGAGAATTGCGCCCCAAAGCAGCACGTTAGGCTTGATTGCCAGAGCAAGAAGCAAACCGGCGCACGGGAGGACAATCGCCGCGGCAACGACGGCGCGCGGCGTCACCGCGCCGGCGACGATCGGCCGGTCGGGTTTGTATTGGCGATCGAAAGCAACGTCGCAGAGGTCGTTGAGAAACATGCCGCCGATGTAGAAAAGACTTCCCGCGGTGCAGAGCAGAAGCACCGTTGCCCACGAATTCCAGCCGCCGAGCCAGCACCCGGCGATGCAGTTCGACCAGACCGTCGGCAGGTTGGAGGCGCGCGCGAGCACGAGCCAGGCGCGCAGCTGGCCGGGCGCTTTCATGCGAGATCGCGCTCGCGCAGACGGGCCAGCGTCCAATCGTGTTCGCGCGTCAGTTGATCCACAATGCTGTCGCTCCGGAGGGAACCCGGCAGCACGTCCCAGGTATAGGTTTCGATCTCGAGATGGGCACAGGCGCGCGGATTCTCCGCCAACCAATCGAGCACGCCGGTGACATGATCGATCGTGCTCGACAAGGGGGGACTCAACTCCGCGTATAACGGAACGTGAAAATGAATGCGCCACTCTTCCGCCGGTTCGTTTTCGGCGAGCGCAAGGGGCAGATCCTTGTAGCGACGCAAATCGCCCTCCGGCCGGCGGGCGATCACCTGGTGCAGGTAAACTTGATCCTGGAATGGTTGCAGCAAAGCGACCGATTCGTTAGGCGAAAGGCAGCGCAGTGCCGAGCTGAGATGCACTTTGCTGATTCGAATCCCCGCCTTTTGCAGCGCGCCCAAACTCTCGCGCGGATTTTCGTACTCGACTGCGAAATGGCAGGCATCGTAGTTCACCCCGAGGTGTTCCGAGCGCAGTGGTTCAAAAAAGCGCAGCGTCTCGGCCGTATTTTCGAAAAGTCCAAGCGGCTCCGGCTCGAGCCCGAGATGGAGGCCACAGCCGTGGCGATTTGAGAGATCAGCGATGTGCTGCGCGCAACGCAAAAGATTGCGCCGGATGGCTTCGATCTGCGCATCCTCGCGCACGAACTCCTTCAAGCTGCCGGGCAGGGTGCTGACGCTGCCTTCGCAGTCGTTAGGCAAAAGCACTGCCAGAATATCGAAGAGGCGGTTCGTGTACTCGAGCCGTTGACTGCTTGTCCAATCGGGGAGAAAGACCCGCTCCTTCACCCGGCGGCTGTGAAATTTCCCAAATGGAAAGCCGTTAATCGTGAACACGTAGCAGTTATTGGCATCCAGCCAGTCACGGAATGCGGCCAGGACGTCAGGCTGGGCCAGCTCGCGCGAGGCCCGGTCGCTCAGCCGCAGACCGATCCCGAAGCGTTCGTTAGGCGCAACCGCCGCGCGCACTGGTAGCGTGATCTGTTCAAGTCCGCGCAAGGTTTCGCTCCAGCTCTCGGCCGGATGAACATTAGTCGAGTAGGCGAGATCATGACCCGCGCGCAGTTTCATCTGACCTCGTGTCGTTGCTCGTAATCGTGCTCGTGCTCGATTTCCTCGAAATGCGATTCGATTACGAGCACGATCAGGAGCACGAGCAGGAGTAAGAAGGCAGCCTAACGAGCTTAGGACAACTTGAAGACCGGGCTTTGACTGAGAAAGCGACAGGGATTGCGATAAAGAAGGAAATCGATCGCATCCTCGCTATGCCCGCGTTTGCGCATCTCGAGCGCGGTCTTCGGCACGGCCAGCGGATCGCTCGCGCCCCAATCGCAGGCGCAATTCAGCCAGAGCCGATCGCTCCCGTAGCGCTCGACCATGTCGATGGCGCGCGGCGGTGTGCATTTCGATTGCGGATACAAGGTGATTCCCGCCCAGAAACCGGCCTCGAGCACGAGCGGCGCAGTGTGTTCCTCGACGTGATCGATCAAGACGCG
>JAICXG010000211.1 GCA_025980625.1 Chthoniobacterales bacterium | reverse complement strand
CTCGACGCCGACCGATAGCCTAACGAGCGATTCCGTGATCCCGAGCGCGATCCGCTGCGCCTCGGGAATCGCGCCGTGGGTCATGATGGGCGGGTAATTCACCAGGCTCTCGACCCCGCCGAGACTCTCGGCAAGCGAGAAGAGATGCGTGTTCTCGAGGAAACGGCGCGTCCCCGCCAGGTCAGTGTCGAGAATGATTGTCACCATGCCGCCGAATTTTTCGCCCATCTGCCGCCGCGCCAGTTCACGCTGCGGATGACTCGTTAGGCCGGGGTAATGCACCTTGCGCACCCTCGGTTCTTTCTCGAGCCAGCCGGCCAGCTCGAGGGCGTTCTGGCAATGGCGCTCCATCCGCAGGGCGAGCGTCTTCAAGCCGCGCATCGCGAGGAAGCTGTCGAATGGACCGGCGATCGCGCCGACTGAGTTTTGCAGGAATTGCATACTGTCGGCGAGCGGCCCGTTCTCGGCCGCGACCGCAACGCCGCCGACCATGTCGGAGTGGCCATTGAGATATTTCGTCGCCGAATGGATGACGAGATCGAAGCCGAATTCAATCGGCCGTTGGATCCAGGGGCTGGCAAAGGTGTTATCGGAAACCGAGATCGCCTGATGTTTGCGCGCGAGCTGCGCGACGGCGGCGAGATCAATCAGCTTGAGCAAAGGATTGCTCGGCGTCTCGACCCAGACCATGCGCGTGTTCGGTTTGAAGCTCGCCTCGATTTTCGCCGGGTCGGTCATGTCGATGAAAGTGAAATCGAGATTGGCCGAGCGGCGTCGCACTTTTTCGAAAAGCCGATAGGTGCCGCCGTAAAGATCGTCGCTCACGAGCACGTGCGACCCGCTGTCGATCGTCTCGAGCGCGGTCGCCATCGCGGCGAGACCAGAAGCGAAAGCCCAACCACGCGCACCGCTCTCGAGATCGGCCACACAGCGTTCGTAGGCGAGGCGGGTCGGATTGATCGAGCGCGCGTAATCGTAGCCTTTGTGCCGGCCCGGGCTTTCCTGCACGTAGGTGGAAGTGGCGTAGATCGGAGTCATGACCGCGCCGGTGGAAGGATCGGGCGTTTGCCCGGCGTGAATGACGCGCGTCGCGAGGTGCTGTTTTTTTTGCATAAGAATGAATCAGGAAAAAAGGAAAGCAGGAAACTGGACAAAAACCGTCACCTGAAGCTGCGACCCATATTCCAATTTCCTGCGTTCCCGCTTTCCTGATTCATCAGCTCTTCGCTCACTTTGCCATGCGGAGCCGGAGATACGAAAGCAGGTCGACCCGGGTGATCAATCCGAGGAAGTTATTGCCCTCCATCACGATCGCGACGCGGCCGCGGTCGAATACGCCTAACAAATCGCTGACGTTGGCGGTCGGGGAAAGCGTCTCGAGCCGATCGGTCATGGCAGTCTTTACCAGGTCCTTAAACTTTGCCGGGTCGCGCGTGACTTTCACGAGGAGATCAGATTCATCAATGATCCCGACGGCGCGGCCGGAGCCGTTCAAGACTGGGAGCTGAGAGACTTCGCCGGTGCGCATCCGTTTGAAGGCGGTGAGAAGGGTGTCATCCGGACCGACCATAATGACTTCGCCTTTCTCAGCCCTATGAGAGATGAGATCACTCAGGTCGCCGTGAGCAGGACGCTGCACAAAGCCCTGCTCGGCCATCCAGAAATCGTTATACATCTTCGAAAGATATTTGTTTCCCGTGTCACAGACGAAGGTGACGACGCGCTTTTTTGTCTTCTGTTGGCGGCAATAACGGAGCGCGCCGGCCAGCAAGGTGCCGGTGGAAGATCCGCCCAGAACTCCTTCCTGGCGCAAAAGCTCACGCGCGACTGCGAAGCTCTCCGTGTCGTCAATCTCAAAGGCGTCCCGGACGAGCGACATATCGGCAATCTCTGGAACGAAATCCTCGCCGATTCCCTCGACTGCCCAGCTCCCGGCCTGTTCCAGTTTGCCGGTCTTGACCCATTCGTAAAGGATCGAGCCGGTCGGATCGGCCAGGATCATCTCGATCTCCGGACGCACTTTTTTGAAGAAACGGCCAAGCCCGGAAAGCGTGCCGCCGGAGCCGACACCAACCACCACGGCATCGAGGTCGTGGTTCATCTGGTCCCAAATCTCCGGGCCGGTGGTGGTCTCGTGGGCGAGCGGATTGGCGGGGTTGCCGAATTGATTGACATAAAACGCGCCCGGAATCTCGGTCGTTAGGCGGGCGGCGACGTCCTGATAGTACTCCGGGTGTCCGCGGGTCACGTCGCTTCTCGTTAGGCGAACTTCCGCCCCAAGAGCGCGGACGTGGGCGATCTTCTCCTGCGACATCTTGTCCGGAATCACGAGGATGATGCGATAACCTTTCGCGCCCGCGACAAGGGCGAGGCCGAGGCCGGTATTGCCCGCAGTCGCCTCGATGATTGTGCCGCCCGGTTTCAGTCTCCCTTCGTGCTCGGCCGCTTCCACCATCGAGAGTGCGATCCGGTCCTTGATTGAGCCGGTCGGATTTTGGTTCTCCAGCTTAAGGAAGAGCTGGCACGGGCCGGTATCCATGCGCGTGATCTCGACCAGCGGCGTATTGCCGATGAGCGAGAGAATGGCAGGTGGTTTGTCAGGCGAAGTGGACGAATTGGTCATGAAGCAAGGCGCGGGCGGGCGCGGGCCGACGGCCTCCGCTATGCAACACCCGGACGGCCAATCGTCAAGCGCGCGCGGCTCACGGTCTGGCCGTGAAAGGCCAGAAATACGGAATCAAGAAGCTGGCCACGATCCACAACAGCAGGTTGAGCGGCACGCCCACGCGCGGGAAATCGACGAAACGATAACCGCCCGCGCCGAAGACGTAGGTGTTGGTTTGGTAGCCGATCGGGGTCGCGAAACTCGCGCTGCTCCCAAACATCACCGCGACGGCGAAGGGCCGCGCGTCCAAGCCTAACGACGCTGCGATCTCGAAGGTGATCGGAGTCAGGAGCACGGCGACGGCGTTGTTCCCGATGAATTCCGTGAGGAGCATGGCCACGAAATAAGTCACCGAGAGTGTCGCCGCCGGGCCGAAGCGACCAAAGGCGCCGGTCACACCGGTCGCGAGCAAATGCGCTGCGCCGGTGGTCTCCATCGCGTGACCGAGGGCAAGCATGCCAAAGATGATGAAGAGCAGATTCCACTCGACCGATTCATATGCTTCTTCGACGTCGAGGCATCTCGCGACTACCACGACAATCGCTGCAATCAGCGCGACCGCCGCGATCGGCAGGAGCTCAAACGAGCCAAACACGATCACCAGCGTAATCGCGCCGATCGCGATCGGGGCGCGGTGTGGTCGGTAGGCGCGCTGTTTCGGTTCGGTCAGGTTTAGGAAATCGCGTTCCTGCATCAGCCGGTGAATGCCTTCGGCCGGACCTTGCACAAGAAGGGTGTCGCCAAAGGCGAGCCGGACATCCTCGAAATGCTCCCGCAGGTTTTCGCCCTGACGATGAACGGCGAGGATGAGCACACCGTAACGCTGGCGAAAATTCATTTCCCGCAGAGTCTTGCCGACAAAGGTGGAACGGCGGCCGATGATCCCTTCCATCAGCACCGCTTCGCGCGGCTCGGATTCGTCCATTCCGAGATCAGCTTCCGAACGAAAAACCACTCCTGGCATTTCCCGGATGCTTTTCACTCCGGCCACTGGGGTTTCGACGAGTAACTGATCGCCGGGCGCGAAACGCAGCTCGTTCAGCGGTGTCTCGACCCGCTGGCCGATGCGGGTGACATCGATGATGCGCGCATCGCGCAGCCTAACGAGCGGAGTCTCGGCCAGGGTTTTCCCGACAAGCGGTGAATCGCGGCTGATCACCGCCTGCATCAGAAACTGGCGCGCCATTCCGCTCCCGATTAAGGCGGCCAGGGTTTCGCGCTTCGGCAGCAGCTTGCGCCCGATGAAAAAAAGATAAGTCGCACCGACCGCGGCGTAAATGATCCCGAGCGGCGTAATTTCAAAGACGCCGAATGGGACCATGCCATGTTGCTTCGTAATGCCGTCGACGAGCAGGTTCGTTGAAGTGCCGATGAGCGTGCAGGTGCCGCCGAGAATCGAGAAATAGGAGAGCGGAATCAGCAGCCGCGAAGCTTTCAGCTCGGTATTGCGCGCCAGGGCCAGCACGACCGGCATGAACACGACCACCACTGGCGTATTGTTGATGAATGCCGAAAGCGGCACCGTCACCAGACCGAGTGCGAGGAGCGCGCGCAGTTCGCTCGTTCCGGCGATGCGCAGGAAAATCCGAGCGAGCGCGTCAATCGCTCCCGTCCGCTCGAGCGCCGCGCTGAGCACAAACATGGCGCCGATCGTGATCGGGGCGCTGTTGCTGAAAACCTGGAGCGCGTCCTCCGCGCCCACCGTTCCCGTGAGGAGGAGAATGGCAAACGCACTCAGCGCGACCAGATCGGGCGAGAGCCATTCCCGCACGAACGCGACGAAGGTGCCGATAACAAGTGCGAAGACAATAATGAGATGGAGCGTGTGCAAATCCATTCTTCCCAATCCAGCCCGCGCCTTTGTCGTCGAGACCGCGCCAAATCACAATCGCGAAATCGCGCACCCGGCGAAGAGCGAGATCGTGGCAGAAAAGTCCGTTGCCAGTCGCCGACTTGAATTGCGATTGAAAGCAAGGCGCGGTCACGTTATCGCAGATGCAGAGCATGTTGATGAACGCGTCGCGTGTCTTCCCGCTTCAGACCGCCACCATTTTCTCCCTTTTCGTCCTCCTCCTCGGCGGCTGCGCCCATGTCAGTTACCAGGATCGCGCCCGCACTCCGCTCAAACCGATGGAGACACTGGCGCCGATCAAATCGCAGGACTTTGACGTGCCGCCCCGGGTCCTCGAAGGCAAACGACCGGACTACCCCGAGCCCGAGGGCGCCAATCGCGAGAAAGGATTCGTCAGCATCATCTGCACGATCGACGCCCAAGGCCGGCTGATCGATTTCGACCT
>JAICXG010000193.1 GCA_025980625.1 Chthoniobacterales bacterium | reverse complement strand
CCCGCCGCATCACTCTCTCATACAATACAATTCCAGCTTCAATTTCATGAGCACGATTAACGCAGAGACTGCCGTCCGGGAACGTTATGCGACCGGAGCGAAACAGACCGAGGCGAAGCTTTGTTGCCCGGTCCAGTACGACGCGAAGTTCCTCGAAGTGATTCCGCAGGAAGTGATCGAGCGCGATTACGGCTGCGGCGATCCGAGTCGTTACTTGCGCGAAGGCGAGACCGTGCTCGATCTCGGCAGCGGCGGCGGAAAAATATGTTTCATTGCCGCGCAAGTGATCGGCGCAAAGGGAAAGGTGATCGGCATCGACATGACGGACGAAATGCTCGAGATCGCGCGCCGGAACGCCCCGATCGTGGCCGACCGGATCGGCTTTGCCAACGTCGAGTTTCGCAAGGGCCGCATCCAGGATCTGGCGCTCGATCTGGAAAAGCTCGACGCCGAACTGAGGGCCCGGCCGATCACGGATGCGGCTTCCTTTCTGCGCGCTGATGATCTGGCGCAAGAGTTACGGCTTAAACATCCGCTGGTGGCGAGCGATTCGATCGATGTCGTGGTTTCCAATTGTGTCCTCAACCTGGTCGAGCCGAAATCGAAACGGCGGTTGTTCGAGGAAATTTTCCGCGTCCTGAAAAAAGGCGGGCGCGCGGTCATTTCCGACATCGTGTGCGACGAAGAAGTGCCGGAGCATTTGCAGAACGATCCCGAGCTTTGGAGCGGCTGCATCTCCGGCGCCCTAACGGAAGAAGGATTCCTCGAGGCTTTCGCCGGCGCTGGGTTTTACGGCATCCAGATCCTGAAGCGCGACCAGCAACCGTGGCAGATCGTGGAAGGAATTGAGTTTCGCTCTGTTACAGTTGAGGCTTTCAAGGGCAAACAAGGTTCCTGCTTTGAGCGTAACCAGGCCGTGATCTATCGCGGACCATTCCGGGAGGTGCTGGACGATGATAACCATCGAATGGAGCGCGGCGTGCGCTACGCGGTTTGTGACAAGACTTACAATCTTTATCGCAAAGCGCCCTACCGTGAGTTCTTTGAGTTTATCGAGCCTTTGGCCGAGATCCCACTAAGCGAGGCCAAACCGTTCGACTGCTCACGCACGACTCGACGCCATCCCAGGGAGACAAAAGGCCAGGACTACAAGATCACAACCGAAGCAAGCACCTGCTGCGACGGAGGAACCTGTTGCTAAGACGCCTCGGATGCTCGCGCTTCTATTCCTTACTACCTGTTTCCTTGCTTATGCCAATGGCGCGAACGATAACTTCAAGGGTGTTGCCTCTCTTTTTGGGAGCGGCACTTGCAGCTATCGAACGGCCATCACATGGGCAACGGTTGCTACCTTCGCCGGTTCCATTCTTTCGGTTTTCCTGGGGCAGGCTTTGCTGAGCAAGTTCAGCGGCAAAGGTATCGTGCCGGATCATTTGGCCGGCTCGCCAGGTTTCGTTCTGGCGGTCGCGCTTGCGGCTGGACTAACGGTGATTCTCGCCACCATTACAGGATTCCCTGTCTCGACCACGCACGCCTTGCTCGGTGCAATTACTGGCTGTGGCTTTATCGCCGTCGGCGCGGCCGTGAATGTTAAAGCCCTCGCCAACGGATTTGTTCTTCCATTGTTACTCAGTCCAATCCTCGCAATCCTGCTTGGCGGCTTGCTTTACCTTCTCTTCCACGGTGGACGCATCGCTTTCGGACTAAGAAAGGAATGGTGTGTCTGCCTGGGCACAGAAGAAGAGGTTATCGAGATGCCGCAGCCGGATTCTCTTTTGCGGCTGCGCCAGCTTGCGCTTCCCTCGCACCTCACCATCGCTGAGGCCGAAAATTGCCGCCAGCGCTACAGCGGTCACTTTCTCGGCATTACCTCTCAACAACTGGTCGATGCGGCTCATTTCCTGAGCGCAGGCATGGTCAGCTTTGCCCGCGGACTTAATGACACGCCCAAGATCGTCGCCTTACTGTTGCTCGCGAAATCACTCGATATTCGAATCGGTTTCCTGGCTATTGCCCTGATGATGGCGATCGGCGGATTGCTCCAGGCGCGCCGCATCGCGGAGACAATGAGCCATAAGATCACCGCGATGAATCATGGCCAGGGTTTTGCCGCCAATCTTTCCACCAGCCTTCTCGTAATTCTTGCCAGCCTCGGCGGATTACCGGTCTCAACCACTCACGTGTCTGTCGGATCGCTCTTTGGTATCGGATTGACGACCGGCCAGGCGTATCCGCGAGTCATCGTAAATATCGTGCTCTCGTGGATCATAACCTTGCCCTGTGCAGCGCTGATTGGAGGCACCGCCTACCTTTTGCTGCGTCATCTATGAATCTGCTGGCGGATAATCTGTTTGCGCAAAAGCTCGCCGACCATTCAATGCCGCTGCGTCATACCCGGACGGAAGTGTTACAGGTCAACGTGGGTAAGCTCTGTAACCTCACCTGCATTCATTGTCACGTGAATGCCGGGCCGAAGCGGAAGGAAATCATGACCCGCGAGACGATCGATCGGGTGATCGACTGGTTGGCCGAAACCGAGATACCAAAGGTTGACCTGACCGGTGGCGCGCCGGAGATGATTCCCGATTTCAAGTATCTTATCGAGCGGCTGAGAGCGCTCACTCCGCCGCGGCACATTATGGATCGCTGTAATCTTACCGTCCTGCTCGAACCGGGTTACAATGACTATGGGCCGTTCCTTGCCCGTCACAAAGTCGAGATTATCGCCTCGATGCCGTGTTACTCTCCGGAGAACGTCAATGCGCAGCGGGGTGAAGGCGTTTTCGACGCGAGCATCAGGGCATTGCAGGTCCTTAACTCGTTAGGCTACGGCATCGAGCCGCAGCTACCGCTGCACTTGATTTATAACCCGAACGGGGCCTTTCTCCCGCCACCGCAGGAGGAACTTGAAAGGGATTACAAGCGTGAGTTGAAAGAGCATTTCGGGATCGTCTTTAATAATCTCTACACGATCACCAATCTCCCGATCGCCCGCTTCGCCTCCTGGTTGCGGAATAATAATCAACTGGCTGATTACATGGCTTTGCTCAACGACGCTTTTAATCCCGCCACGGTCGAAGGCTTGATGTGCCGCAATACGATCAATGTCAGTTGGACCGGGGAGGTTTTCGATTGTGATTTTAACCAGATGCTGAAGATGCACTGGCGAGAAAGCGATCGCCCGCTTCACCTCTGGGAGATTGATCTCGTCGCGGTCGAGAATCGCGAAATACTCACCGGCAATCACTGCTTCGGCTGCACCGCCGGAGCGGGCTCGAGTTGCGGCGGAGCGCTGGTTTGATCCTGCGAGATCAGGGCGCGGCGAGCGCGCCGATGATCTTGTAAACGGTGTAGGGCGTCTGGTGCATGTCTTTGCCGCCGTTGAACCGCGCCATGTTTTGAATCTGCGAGCAGGTCACAAACAACCCGCCGTCCGGCCCCCAAGCCAGGGTATCGGGCCAACTCAAGCGTTCGTCGCTGACCACGGTGGCTAGCTTGTTCTGTTTAAGATCGAGCACCTGCACCGCGCTGTGCTCGATATCCGTGAGGTAAAGCCTTCCATCCGGCCCGATCATCATTCCGTCCGGTGGAGGAGTTTCAGTTAGTCTTTCGACCCGGGCGCTTAACTGACTTCTCGTTAGGCGGCGATTTCGCAGGTCCTCGCTCCTGATCCGATACAGCATCGTGGCGGTGAGGGCGTGGAAATAGAGATAGCCGTTGAGACGATCGAGCGCGATCCCATCGGAGTGGATCTGCGGCGGCTTCCCGTTTTCTCCTAACAACGCTCGGCCGTTGACCTGGAGCTTGAAATCCTTATCCGCTTTGGTCGAAAGGTCATCCTCGAGCAGCCGCCGTGCTTTCCCGGTCGTCAGGTCGACGACTATGATCGCGCCCAGCCCTGAGTCGGTGATGTAAGCAGTCTGTGTCTTGGTGTCGACGCGGAGGTCATTGAGATAGCTCTTCTTTGGCGCGACCTCCTCGCCGAACGCGATCGTTTGCACCACCTCGTTTTTAACCAGGTCGACCTTCACCAGCTTCGGCCCACCTTTGACGATCTGCTTCATCTTTGGCGCCGCCGGGTCGAGAATCCAAAGGCTGTCACTCTCATCGACATACACGCTTTGCACACAGACGAAGTGATCGTTCGGACTGCCCGGCTGGTTCCATTCATCGTTCGGGTAGGGCTTCGGTTTGCCCGCGACCACCTCCGCGACCGAAATCGTGTGATGGTCTGACCAATCAGGGAAACAAACAAAAATCCGGCCACTTTTCGAGACCGCGATGCCGGTCGCCTGCTGGTCGGGAAAGGCGGCCACCGATTGCAGAGTGGCGGTGACGGCGAGAGCGGAGGAATGCGCCGCGAACAGGAGCAACGTCACTGCGAAACCGAGTCGAAGTTTCATTTCGAGAGAATCGTTTGGCCGGCGGGCGCTGGTCTGCTTTTCGTTAGGCCAACTCTTCCCCTTCACTTGTGCCGCGGGCGAGAATGGCGCGCACCTCCTCGTCGCTCATCTGCCTGAAGTCGTCGTAGAACTGGCCGACGCCGAAGAACGGCTCCGGGGTGAGCGCACAAACCACTTCATCCGCTTCGACCTGCATCTCTCGACAGGTCGACTCCGCTGCCACCGGCACCGCCAGGATGAGTCGCGCTGGCTGGCGTTGCCGCACGCCGCGGGCGGCCGCGCGCATTGTCGCGCCAGTCGCGAGTCCGTCATCGACGAGAATGACCGTCCGGCCCTGCAACTCGGGAAAGGGACGCTTCCCGCGGTACTGTTCTTCCCTCCGCGTTACTTCGAGCAGTTCGCGTTCGGTTTCCTGCTCGACCGCTTCCAGCGCCCGTGTTCCCAGCGCGGTAATGACATCTGGGTTAAGAACGCGAATCCCGCCGGAAGCCACTGCGCCCATTGCTAATTCCTCCTGCCCGGGAACGCCGAGCTTGCGCACGACGAAGACATCGAGCGGCGCATGCAGGGCGCGCGCGATCTCGTAGCCGATCGGTACGCCGCCGCGCGGAAGCGCGAGCACGATCACGTCGGGCGTGCCGGCATAGCGCGATAACTGGTGCGCGAGGAAACGGCCAGCATCGGCACGATCGGCAAAGTGCATTGCTACAATGTTTCGAATCGAGAGGGGCGAGCGGCTTTGCGTCGCTCACCGCAAGCGATTCGTTAGGGGCGATTCCCGGTTGGCTTTTACCATCATTCCAGACGAGGAAATTCGCTGACCCATCATGAATCACGCCAATGAAATGGAGCGCACCGCCGCCGTCCCGGAGGACCTGACGGGGCGGCCGCGCCGCGTCCCGACCGGGGCGGTCTCCTGGCGCCGGACGTTCTCGGCATTCCGGCATCGCAATTACCGGCTCTACT
>JAICXG010000007.1 GCA_025980625.1 Chthoniobacterales bacterium | reverse complement strand
CGGGCGCGCATCGCGCGCGTCTTTTCCGACATTGACTCAATCCCGGTGCCGTCCTTGCGCTCGCGGATTTGCCTAACGAGCGGCCAACTCCAGAAGAGATCGTTCAACGTGTCCATCTCAAGCTTTTCTACGCCTGCAAGGTCGTTGCTGGTCGTCTGAAAATGTCACGGTAAAGCTGTCCCATCCAGCTGAAAGACACCCAAAGTTACGCGCGCCGCGGTGGTCTAACGATCACTGGCAGGACAATCGAAACCAACATTACCCCGGCGATCACCCGCAGGGCGGTGTCATAGCGGCTGGTCGTCTCCACCATGTGCGCGATGTAGAGCGGCCCGGCCACACTCGCAAAACTCCAGGCCGTCAGCATCAGTCCATAAATTGGCCCAACGTTCCGCGAGCCAAAGTAATCCGCCGTGAAAGCCGGCATGGTGCCGAACCCGCCGCCGTAGCACATCAGGATAATAAAAGTAATCGTCGTCATGAGCGTCGGCAGTGCGATTTTTGGCACAAACCAAAAGAGCACAACCTGCAGGGCGAACATGATCATGAACGTTACCCTCCGGGTTAGGAGATCCGAGGTCCAGGCCCAGAACACCCGACCGACTGCGTTGCCGAGGCTGGCGATCCCGACCATCCCTCCGGCCACGATCGCGGTCACCCCAGTCAACTTCTGGAAGAGCGGAGACTCCTGCGAGATGACCGCGATCCCGGCGCAGGTGTTGAGGAACAGAATCGCCCAGAGCGCCCACCACTGCCAGGTCTTGAGCGCTTCGCCCAGCGTGTAATCAACCGTCGCGCGCTGCGCAGTTTGTTTTGCCGTCGCGGTCCATCCGGCCGGGGCGTAGCCCTCTGGCGGATTTCGCATGAACATCGCCGCGATAATCGCGACAATGAAATAGGCGATCCCGAGATAGGCGAAAGTCGTTAGCACACCGACTGACTTGATCAGCTCCGTCGCGACCGGGGCGGTAATCAGCGCCCCGGCGCCGAAGCCGCCCACCGCGATGCCGGTGATGAGACCGCGCCGGTCGGGAAACCATTTCACCAAGACCGCGACCGGCACGATATAGCCCAGCCCCAGGCCGAGCCCGCCGATTACCCCGTAACTTAGATAGAGCCACCAAAGCTTATGGGCCGAAAAGCTCGCCAGGAAAACACCCAGCCCATAGAGCGTGGCCGCGGTCAGCGCGACGACGCGTGGCCCCTGGCGGTTCATCCAGAGCCCGCCGAAAAACGAGGCAAAACCAAGCACGAAAATACTGATCGTGAAGGTGAGCGTAACCTGGGAAATGCTCCAGCCGAATTGCTTCGACAACGGCACCCGAAAGACGCTCCAGGCATAGACGGCGCCGAGGGTGATCTGGAGAAAAATGCCGGCGATGGCGATGATCCAACGGTTTGCTGTGCGCATAATTTTGCTCCTTTTGCGAGTGACAAAAGCGATCGCTGCCTAACGGCCTAGGTGGCAGCTTGCGAAATGTCGAGCGAAAAGGCGTCTTTTTTTCGGCGCGCTTCACCGGCAATTTTCGCGGCACATCCAAGTCCGGCGCTACCTTCGACGCCGCGGTCTCCGCGGCTGCACCGCCTTCACCGCCCGGTGGAGTTCTGCCGGGAGCTACTACTCGTAAACCGCTTCCAACTGTTGATCGATCACTTCACCGGTAAAGCGATCGATCGCTATATGCAGCCAGTAACGCTTCTCTCCTTCAACCACGAAGTCAGCCAGACCATTGGCGGTGGGCGGGTAACGCCCTGATTGCGCGATCAAATCAATCATCAGGTCCCAGGTGCGGGTTTGGGTTGCATCGCAAAGCGCGCGTACGACGCACTCTCGAGCTTCTTTGTTCCCCAGGCCGGTAAAGGAGGCTTTAGTAGCAAGCTGTGCCACAACCTCCGACTTATTCAGGACGGGACTGCTAGCGGTAATCGCGGCGATATCGTTGCAGAGGCTGGTTAGTTGGGCCGAAGTCAGAATGCTGGTTCCGTCGATTCGCAACGCACTTTTCGATAGGATTGCCTTCAGAACCGGTAGTTGCCTGGTGTTCAGAGTGAATCTCCCCGCGGTTGTCGATACATCCTGCAATGTGAATGTATCGAGAAGGCCGACATCGCCAGAATTGGCTGTCGTAAAATTAAGCGTCTTCCAAGGTTGGTCACGAAAAACCTGTCCTAATTCCGCGACACTTTGAAACGCCGCGCTAAGAATCTGGGGCCGATCGAAGTAGTTGCCCGCAGGCGGCGTCTTAACGGAGCCGTACATAATTGTCGTTTTCGACGTTGTTCCATTCGCATCCGTCGTCCAATCGCCACTGCGCTCCACACCGTCCAAGTCAATATAGTGATTGGTGGTTCCGGTCGCCGCGTTCGTCGCATAGAGAGACAAGTCACTTGGAGTAGATGTGGATGGGTTAGGTGTAACGGTAAAAGCGATACCTTGAGGCTTTGACCACGTAATCTGTTCGATTCGATTCGCCGGGGCGCCTAGATCTACTGAATCTTCGGCACCGTAACTTGCCTGCTTCTTCGCGATCCCGGTGCTGCCCTGACTGTTCGCGTCAGTTCCCCAAATGCCAAACCGCAAAGTTCTTGGATCAAGCGCGATGTATTCGGGATCAATCAGCTTATTTGTACTCGTCCAATCACCATTCCTTTTTACAGCCTGTGCCGTGAGCGGATGATCAGTCGCGGCGATGCTCCACTTCTCGTAGGTTTTGTACGTCGCATCCGCAAGTTGAACCTGAAGTTCAATATTGCCGGTCGTGGAAGTTCCAAAATCGGGATAGGCGGTATCTAGATTATCTCGATTCACCTGGGTCGCGGTGGGAGGAGTAGCGAACACGAAATGAAAGCCGTAGTATTTTTCCGGACCGCCCGGACCGAAAACGGAAGAGACCGCGCCGGATGTGGCAAGAGGCGCGGGAGCCGGATCGCTCGGCGGAGTTGGTGCCATAAAACCGTTAGCGGCGACGTCGATGCTTGGTGTCGGAGACATCACGATCGCATTCGTCGTATATGTAGTGGGTCCAACCTTAAAACCCGCTGTGTAAGCTGGAGTGCCCGTCAGCGCAATGCGTACGCGGTTGCCTGTGCTTGTTGCGACACTTCCGTTTTGATGAGGATTCCAGAGGGATGGAAGGAGCCACGCGTCAGCGGTTCCTTGAGAACCATCCGATGAAGGAACCTTCGGGCAGAGCACAAGCTTGTTTAGGTAAGGCAAGTTCTCAACGCCGGCCAACTCATTTCCAGCGAAGTTGATAAACGCTGGAATGTTATCCGAATCCCAGGCATCAATAATGTTAGCGCCGATCTGCATGATTTGGTAATCACCGCTTAGTCCGCCCGTTGTATCGTAGTACTTCGATTCAGCAGCGACAAAGGTGTTGTCCGGGCCGGAGCCGAGCCCGACCGAGCCATTTGTAATTATTGCCTTTAGGATTTCGAAAAAGTTGGGTTCACGGCCGGGACTCTCGGCGGCTACTTGCGACAATGTCTTGATGCTGGACTGAACGGCAGATCCGCTCGCCCCAACATAATTCCACCGATTATTGGTGCCGTCCCATATCAAACCGAAGTCCCGTTGAATGTTCGGATCTGTCGTAGTCAGAAGTTCATTAATCCGAGAAAGAGCGAAACGAGTTTTCATCAGCGGCTCGCCAAGAATTGCCTGTGTGCCGTCAGACCGTGTGAATGTGTTTGTGACCCGAACGCTCTGAAGGTCGGGATTAATGGCAGATGTAGTCACTGGCTTCCAACTCGGCCGATTCAGCTCGCGCGAGAATGTGCCGAGATATTGCAGTACATTTTGAGAAAACCCGATATCCGCGCTGCCCGTTCGGAAAGCGATCAGTTGTTGCCGCGTCGCAAAACCCTGGTCGGTCCCGCCGTTATAAGGTGGTGCGGAAGAGACGGTAAGAAAGCCAGTATTGTTCGCGACTAAATTGATAAAGTTCTGTGCGCTGGCCGCGTTAAAAGCGAAAGTGTTATTCGTTATGCTACCACTTGGCTGTGTGGAGGCATAGTTTCGCCAGCCTACGATCTGATTAACTCGCGCCGGAGGAAAGGTGGGAGCAGGGCTAGCCGATGATGTTGGTAAAGCGGTAAGGTCCGCATAAGCTGTAGAGCCTTTGCGTCCGATTGCCTGGACATAGCTTGGAGGTGAGGGTGAGGGAGACGGAAAGCCTGCGACATTTACATCCAAAAGCCCGCCCTCGTCGTAAATCGCGTAAGCGTAACGACCAGTCACATAGGCTGGATTGCTCGCGGTTGGATCCTTGATAGCCGGGTTCCAGCTTGGGAATGGTGTGGGGCCGCTTCGTGTTACCAGCACCCAATCTGGAGACGTAAAACTGGCGATCGGTGTTGAGTCGACCGCCGTGCCCGAGTTCAGACGCGGAATCAAATAATGCCTGTTCCATCTCGCCGGGGTAACTGAGCGATTGTTTAAAGAAACGTCCGTAGTTGAATTGACTGCGGAAGCACGGCAACCTACACCCGGAGACGCAATAGGATCCGAACGGATGCTGCGGCGAATCATGTTTGCCGCGGGTGTAGGTGTCGGAGATGCAGTGCCGCTTTGCATTGGTCGCATATTCGCAGGCGTTGTCGGCGTGTAGACGGTGTAGCCATTAACCGTAGAAGCAGTTGAACCGTCACTTAATTCCTGCTTGAGATCGCCAACCACGATATCCAAAGCGCTCCGAGCTACCGTGTCAGCCCGAGTCTCACTGAATGTATCATGTGCGAGTTCGCGGTCCGCGGTTGTTCGCGAGAGATAGGCGACAACGATTGCGCTTAGAATGACGAGGAATGCCAGCACGATGAGCAAGGCCGCGCCGCGTCGGTTGCTAATAAAGGGCGGGATCATTTCGATGCACTCAAATACAAATAACGTTGATAAATCCGCACGCCGTTAATTACCACCCGCGGCATGTCGCTGACGCCATCGAGCGCCGCCTGCCAACTCGTAGTTAGATCGTAGATCGGTTGGCCCGAATCGAAATCTTTGAGTCGTCCGGCGAGCGTCGTGAGGTTCGCATCGGACAGAAACAAACGGCTCTTTTGGTCAATTGCCGCCAGCGTGATCACGATCGCGGCGACGTCCTGCAGGCCGTCAATTCCAACAGAGTCCGCGATTGCACCACTCTTTAAGAGATAGAAATATTCAAAGCGAAAGATCTGCGGTCCGACCAACTCGTAATCGGGGTCGGCGTCGCCGTTTGTCGCAGCCGGCCAATTGCCGGCAATAGTCTGAGGGGCAAAAAGGATTGGTTTGTAGGTCGTGGAAACGCTGCTCCAAAGTAAACCTTTACCCATCCGCTCCATTCTGTTGCAGGAGGGAGAGGTAGCATCGGAATTGATCCGGTAGGCCACTAACGAAATCGGGCTTTGAGATCCGGTCGGCGGGTAATAGCCGGCGACGTTGGAGAAGAAAGCGATCTGGTCGTTACCGGCCTGGTTGCCTGACTTGACATAGTAATCGACGTCGGGCCGTCGGATCATCTGCGCGAAGTCAATCGCCATCCGGTCGAGCACCGGCCTCACCTGGCTGTCAGCGTCCATCCGTTTGCTTCCGAGCGTGGTCACCGTCGCCGCGCTATTGATCATCCTGGTGGCGATAAGGATGAGAATGGTCAGGACTGCGACTGAGACGAGTAACTCAGCCAGAGTAAAAGCCCTGCAAGATCGCCGCATAGTCTTAATTGCGGTCGAGCGCAACGAAGGTTTCCGCTGCTCCCGTGTTCACGTTCGCGGGGTCGGCCGCGGCAGGCCAGGTCATCCTTAGGTCAACAAAGCTGGCGGTGCGCGCTCCGGTTCCGTTAGGCAGAAACGTAGCTATCAGGCGGTAGCGCGACATTGGGCCGACGGAGGTCGAGAATTGCCCCTGCGCATCAAAATAGAGAGTCGTGACAGCCGGAGCAGTAACTGGATTGGCCGGAATGGGAATGGCAAATTGCGGAGAAGCTGATGCCCCGCCCGGTGGCGAAGTCTTCGGAGTAGCGCGAAGATCGGCCGCCACTGCGGTCAGAATGTCATTCGCGGCGGTCTGCTCAACTGCGGTGTGATTGACTTGGATGCCGGTCGCCAGAAGTCCGAAGACGGCGAGAAGCGAGACGGCCGCGACCCCGAGGGCGAGAGTTACTTCCACGAGAGAAAAACCAGTGAGCTTCAGGCTGGTTCTCATCGCCGGTAGATCTTGACGTTCCCGCCAAAGCCGCTGATCTGAAGAGCGACAACATTCCCGGGATAAAGACCAGGGGATGGCGAAGGGGTAGGCGCAGCATTTGCGTGCGTCGCGACGAAACCAAACTCTACCACTTGGAGCACGCCATAGGTGCTGTTGATTCGTCCCTCTCCGCGTGGGTTGAACTGAAAAGTCTTATCGAACCTATATTGGCCAGGAAAAGCGCTGCTCAAAGGATAATGAAACGGAAACTTTGAGTTAGTGCTAGGGGCTGACTGCGGCACGGGAAGATTTATGTCACCAAACCGAGAGCTACGCGTGTTATCGCAATCACAAGCCGTGTCGTGGCTTATCCCGGGAAGCGGGCGGGCGTCAAAAGAATCACCCGTTCCGGTGCCGTCGGAAAAAATTGGCAGGTGGACATTGTCGATTTTCACGAGCTTCCCAATTTGGATCAGTTTTGTCGGGTCAATTGGATCGGGATTGAGAGAGCTGTTTGGATTGTAAACAGTAGTTCCATCTTTTGCAGCAACCGTGGACATGACCAATCTGCCGGTACCCGGCGTGGCAGTTGGGCTGGCGGACGGCGCAGAGCCGTCTTCCTCATAAAACCCGACCCAGGTATAAGTGTTATTCGCCATCGCGTAACTGCGGGCCTCTTCCAACACCCCCTTGATCGTGTAGGCGGCACTGGTGACGTCGCCAGCTGATTTCAGGCTGGTAAAAGCGGGCGCGAGCAGAAGCATGAGGACAACGATGACACCGATTACCGCCACCAGCTCAACAACGGTAAAGGCACAGTGGAGCCGGCTGAGATTCGGGAGCGGCGGGAGCGGCTTTGGTTTGGGTAGAGGCACGGCGCGCGGGGATTCCGCAGAACTGGGCGCGAGTTATAGCGGAATGTCAGGCTCTTGCAAAGCAAAAAACTATCCGAATGGCCCAGCCACAACGGCCTCCCTTCTCAGCGATATCTGGGCGGCTGATATCGAATGCCTGCGCAATGCACGCGAGCGAGCTTCGACGCGCGAAAGATTAGTGATGGATCCGGCCGACCCGCATAATCTGCACGATACCGCCGATCACGAGGTGCTCGAGACGATCGACATCGCGACCGAAGGCAATGATTGCGACGAGTGCGTCCGCCGTTTGCGCGAGCCGCTCCTGCGCGTCGCGGGAGTGAAGGAAGTCAATGCCGACCCGGAAGCGGAGCGCGTCTGGGTGACCTTCGATGCGCGCAAGACGCACGCGCCGGAATTGCACGACGCGATCCTGCGCAGCGGCTACAGACCGGCGCGGATGGTTGACTAGCAATCGCCTCGAGCCACTAAATTGCGCTTCAATCACCAGCGCCTGGCGCGCAAGCTAAATTGCGGGTTGTTGCTGGGTGAGGCAATGAAACGCACCCAGGCCCCAGATCAGTTCGCCGCAATCGATCGGGAGGACGGGCCGCGTCGGGAATACGGCCTGCAGGACATCGACCGCTTCGCCGTCTTTGGGGTCCTCAAACACTGGCAGGAGCACGCATTTGTTGGCGATGTAGAAATTGGCGTAGCTCGCCGGCAGCCGCAGGTTCTCGCGCAGGATCTTTCTCGGCATTGGCAGGGCGATGATCTCGAGCGGTTTTCCGTTGATCGTTAGGCTCCGCAGCCGTTCGAGATTGGCCTGGAGCGGTGCGTAATTCGCGTCGGATACGTCGTGCTCGATCACAGTCACGACCGAGCGTTCGGCGACGAAACGAGTCAGATCGTCGATGTGGCCGTCGGTGTCGTCGCCTTCGATGCCGTCGCCGAGCCAGAGAATGTCGCGCACACCGAGGTAATCGCGCAGCTTTTGCTCAATCTGCTCGCGCGAGAGTTGCGGGTTGCGATTGGGATTCAGCAGGCAGCTTTCGGTCGTGAGCAGGGCGCCGGCGCCGTTCACGTCGATCGAGCCGCCTTCCAAAATCATGCGTGGATAAAAAACCGGCAGCCCGAGCTTCTCCGCGATGCGGGTCGGCACAACTTCGTCGAGATCGCAGGGCGGATACTTGCCGCCCCAGGCGTTGTAATCCCAATCGACCACGACGAGCCGCGGCTCCTCGCTGCGGGTGAGAAAGATCGGGCCGTGATCGCGGCACCACGGCTCGTTCGTCGGGATCAAATGGAAGGTCAGGCGTTCGTTAGGCAAACCATCCAGCGCGGCCCGGGCTTCGGCTTCGTGCGCGCCGTTACAGACGTTGATGTTGACCGGCTCGGAGTCGAGTAAGGCGGCCACCATTTCGCGCAAGACCGGGAGGACCCGGTCGAACGAATCGGGAAAACTGATCCCTTCTCGTCGCGGCCAGGAAAGCCAGGTCGCGGCGTGCGGTTCCCATTCCGCCGGCATGCGATAGCCGAGGGCCGCGGGTTTCTCGTCGTTAGGCATGGGCGCGCAACTTTAAACTCGGCGCTGCTGCGCGGCGAGCAGCGGCGGGAAATCGAGCGTCGTCGCCGGCTCGGTGCTTTCGAGAAAATGCGCCGCCAGTTTCTTCAGCTCGCGCCAGCGCGGCCACTCCAGGTCGGGCGCCGCGCGGATGTGCCGCAGGAGGCTGCGCCATTCCATCAGTGCGCGCTCAATGTCCCCGGAGCGCAGGAAATCCGAGGTGATCCGGTAGCGATTGCCCGGATTTTGGATCACTTCGCGGATGACCTCGGCGGCGCCCGCGCCGTAATGCACCGGCACCCCCATTTCGAGGTAACCGGGATAATCGGCGCGCTCGTAAACCGTCTGGCAAAGTGCGCCGAGCCGGCCGCCTAACGGCGAATCCTCGCCGGCAAAGCGCGGGCCGGCCCGGAGGTTGGCGAGATCGAAAACGAGATCGCCGATCGGATAGCTTTCGTCCTCGAGCGCGGCGGCGATGGCGAGACCTTCGCCGGCTTGGAAGAATCCGAAAACAATGCCGCGCCGCGTCGGTGTGCCGTTCGCCTCGACGAGGCCGAGCTGGCGCCAGGCATAGGCGGGCGAGGCGATGATCTCGACGGTTTCGTCATGATGGCGCTGGGGACAACCGCGGCAGGGAAGAGGGAGCGCTTCGCGTTCCGGCGGGTCGAGGAGCGCCCTCCCTAACGAGTCGCGGAGGGCCCTGGTTTTGACCGCCGAGAAATCGATTTGAACGGAAAGAAGATTACCGCGCCTAACGAGTTCAACCCTGGCGCCGCTGCTCCATTGCGGGATCAGTTCGCAGAGCCGGGCGAGTAGTTCGGGTTCGGCGATGAATTTTGCGCCGAGTTTTTTTCTCAGCGGCCTAACGAGCTGAAGCGCGCTCGCGCCCGGCGCGCTGGTCGCGAGCGGGATTTCGCGGCCGTAGAATTTTGTTTCCCGCAACCGGCAAAGGTTGCCGAATGGGAAACGGTCGAGTGTTCCTGGCTGGCGCAGCGCCGGGATCCAGCGCTCGCCCTCGCGCCGGAGGATTTCCCCTAACGACACTTCAACCTCTGCTCCGCGCGGCTCCCATTGACCGCGGCTATTCAGGATTTCTCTGATCGGCCGCCTAACGAACCGCGCCCGTTCCGCGTCAACCCAGAGGCCGCAGGGCATCGGGCCGGTGGCGAGCGAGTGCTCGACCCCGAGGGGCACGCGTTGCACGCTAAAGAGCGACCCGCTCAGCTCGACGGCAGCCGCGAACGGCTGCTCGCCGCCTTCCGCTGCGCCCGTCATGACGCTGATGAGACTCGGCCAGTCAACTTGCGTGGCGCGTTTCAACCGGCGCGCCCGGGCGAAGCTCAGCCGCGGTTGATCCGGCGTGAAGAGGACGAAGCCGGTGTCGTCCAGCCCGCGGCGTCCGGCGCGGCCGAACATTTGCAACAGCTCATCCGGCTGGACCTGGCGCTCGAAGTTTCCAGAAAAATAGCGCGTGTCGGTGACGAGCACCGAGCGCATGGAAAAGTTGATCCCGGCCGCCAATCCCATCGTCGCGACGACGACATTGAGCTGGCCATTTTTCGCCAGCGGCTCGATCAGACCGGCGCGAACCGCGTAACTCAGCCCGCTGTGATGCCAGGCAATCCGGTTGCGGAGCAGTTTGGTCAGGCGCTTGCCCGCGAGCGCTTCTTGCCGGGGCGAAAGGCGAAGTGGGTCCCGTGCCGGAACCGCGCTCGCGATCGCCAGCGCCATCTCTTCGGTCGCGTTCCGGCGCGGCGCGAAGACAAGGATCGGCGCCAATCCGCTGTGCAGCGCGCGCGCGATCATGCACGGCCAGAACTCGCGCGTCCGCGAAAAGCCGAGATCGGCCAGAGTATTGAGATCGATCTCATGCTGCGGCACCGGGCGTTCGTCGTGCCTAACGAGTAAAGCATCACGGCCATTGCGGCGCAGCCATTCCACCACATCCTGCGGATTGTTCACGCTTCCGCTGAGGAGAAGAAGCTGCGTCGCGGGCGGCGCGAGGGCCAGCGCCAGCTCGTAATGCACCCCGCGCACGGGATCGGCAATGAGCTGGTACTCATCGACTACGAGCAGCCGCGGCCCCTCCCGGCGAAGAAAGCGCGTCCGCTGGGTCTCGAGGGTCGCGACGACGACACGGGCATCGAGATTCAACGCCAGGTCGCCGGTCGCGATGCCGACATCCCAGCCGCGGGCGCGCCATTCCGCAAGTTTATCATTGGCCAGGGCGCGGGTCGGGACGGTAAAGACGGCCTGGCCTTTGAGTGAAGGATAAAGGAGCTCGAAAATGTAGGTCTTGCCGGCGCCGGTGGGCGCGTGCACAACGACATCCTTTCCCGCCTGCAACGCGCGCACCGCCTCCTGCTGCCAGAGATCGGGCACGACCAGGTTGATCTCGAGCCCCATGCTTTTAAAGGTGGAGGGCCAGGGCGCGCAGGCAAGGTGACGGTGAGTCGATCGTGAATCGTGAATCGAGATTCGGAATCAGCCTAACGATTCACGATGTAACGATAACGATTCACGGAAGCCGCCGGCCTTAGTCCAGCTTGGCGGCGGCGCGCTGCTTGCCCTCCAGCTCGAGCACCATGCGCTTGATGTGGCGATATTTCGTGTGCGGGGCGAGCCGGCGCAGACTTTCCGCCGGATCGCCCCATTGCACGATCTCGATCAACTCCTGGCGCACGCCCCAGCCGTTCATCGCCTGTGGCGTCGCCATGTAGAGATCGATCGTGTTCCGGCCGGCCAACGCCCAGCCATAGTCCTCCACGCGGTAGAGTTGTCCGGTCGAAACGATGCGAAAGATCGTTCCGGCCGGCCAGCGCGACCAATCGGCCGCCGCGCTCCCGTAAGTTAGCGACGCTGCATAGTTACTCTGGCGGAACGGCTGCAAGCGCGTGACGTAGGCCACGGTTTGATACGAAGTCCCCGGCTTGCGCCGATCATTGTCCGTGAATGGAATGGCGCGCGGCACGACCGGCACGGGCGCGGCGTGCAGCACGCTGCCGAGCGCGGTGCGATTGCCGTACTCGCGATGATCGCTTTCGCTGTCGGTGTAAGCGGTGGTGCGGACTTGCTGGAAATCGGTGCGGGCGAGGGGCGATTCGTAAGGCGGCAGGCGACGACTCGTGGTGCACGCGCCTAACGAGAGCGCGCTGAGAGCGAGAAGCAGGCTAAAGCAGGTGCGCATTCCCACTGAGTCGGGGAGTTAGTAACAGTTATTCACAATTCCGGCAAGCGGAGTTTTTTCGCAGCGCGGACGGTGTAATTCCATGGCTGTTCGACTCCGAAAATGTCTTAAAATGTCCTTGCCTCCGGGTTCACGATTTGATCCAATGCTGCCCATGAGAGCGTTCCCTCTCGCGCTGACTTTAGCTCGTAGCGCAATCCAGAGACACCCAGCCCGTGAATCTGAGCCTACAACAAGGCTGAAACCAACGGCACTCCCGTTGCTGGTCGGTGCCGCACTTGCAGGATTCCTCATGGCGACGCCGGCGATATCTGCGCCTGGCGATCTTTACGTCGTCGACGAAAGCGCCGGTGCGATTTACAGGTTCACTCCCGACGGAACGAAAAGCACTTTCGCGTCAGCGCTGGATCAACCGGCTGGTCTCGCCTTTGACCGGACTGGCAATTTGTTTGTGGTGGAAAACGCGACTGGTTCAATTCTCAAATTTGCCGTCGATGGAACCAGGAGCACTTTCGCTTCCGGCTTAGCCAGTCCCGCCGGCGCCGCGTTCGATAGCAGCGGCAATCTCTTTGTAACTGACGTGGTGTGTGGGAGCGATGTCGGCTGTGGTGTCATCTACAAATTCGGCCCCGACGGGACGAAGAGCACGTTCGCTACAGATACATATAACCTGGTCAATCTGTCCTTCGATTTCTCCGGCATCCTGTTCGCTGCGTTTCAAAGCGCGACCAATATTACAGGAGGCCTCCTGGTGTTCGATTCGAGCGGCGCCGGAACAGTCCTTGGGCCCTCAGGCGGGCCCGGGATGGCTTTTGGCGACGGAGGTCTGTTCATCGTGTTTAACGCTGTGGGTGAGAATGATTCGATATTTATTCCGGGCTGTCTGGCAGTTGGTTGCCTCGCGCCGCAAAGAACATTTGCTACCGGTTTGAATGATCCCTTCGGGTTAGCGTTTGACGCCGCCGGTAACCTCTTCGAAACCGATCGTGGCAGCGGATCGATACTTAAGTTCACGCCCGACGGCTCGAGGAGTACTTTTGCGACTGGATTGACCCAGCCTGGTTATCTCGCTTTCGAACCGGTCACAGAAAAGCTGCGCAACATCAGCGCCCGAGGATTGGTTGGGACAGGGGACGATGTCCTGATCGGTGGCTTCATTGTTGGAGGAAGTGGCCTGGCGAACAACGCGGTGTTAGTGCGGGCAATTGGGCCATCTCTAAGTCAGGCGGGAGTTAGTAACCCGCTGGCTGATCCAATCCTGGAGCTACATGACTCCACCGGAGCACTCATTGCGTCGAATGACGACTGGCAGGACACCCAGGCGGCCCAGATTACCGCGACCGGTTTGCCGCCGACTGACCCGAACGAGTCGGCGATCTATGCCACGCTGCCGGCCGGCAGTTACACCGCGGTCGTCAGAGGTGCCGGTGATGTGACCGGCACGGCTTTGGTCGAGGTTTATAGCATCAGCGAATAGGAAGTCAGGCCGAAAGTCCACCAAAGTAAGACCATGAAAAAACAAAGGCTCTTCATCGCATTTACCGGAGCCGTCGTCTTGGCACTGCTAACCGTTGGTTATGACGCGCGTTCAGCTCCGGGTGACCTCTACCTGCCGCAGGCAGAAGAGGGCACTATCTTGAAGTTCTCACCCGATGGCACGAAGAGCATGTTTGCATCGGGGCTCGACCAGCCCGGAGGAGTTGCCTTTGACCGGGCAGGCAATCTCTTTGTTTCGGTAGGGCCGGGGCAGTTTCGCGATATCACAAAGATTACACCTGGCGGCGAGATGACGGTGTTTGCCACCGGGATCAGCATCCCTGGCGGCCTGGCGTTTGATGGCGTGGGCAATTTATATGTGACCTTCAGCACCGGCGATACAGGAAGCATTTGGAAATTCACTCCCGATGGGGCGAAGAGCCTCTTCGGGTCGTATCACGGGTTCGAATCGGGCAGCCCGATTGCGCTTGCTTTCAATGCTGCAGGCGATCTCTACGCCACCATCCCGCCGGGGCCCTTCGATTTCGATGGTGGGATCATTCGATATACTCCCGATGGAACAGGCAGTACCTTCTCACTTGTAGGTGGAGCGGGATTGGCGTTCGATACGGGTGGCAACCTGTATGCAGCGGTCAACGACGAAATCCTGAAGTTTGCTCCGTTGGATGCGGGCAATCCGAGTGTTTTCGCGTCCGGCTTCCAAGGATCCCCGTATGCTCTGGCCTTCGACAGTGCAGGAAGTCTGTTCGTCGGAGAAATCTTACCGGACCAGACTAGCTCCATTGAGAAAGTTAGCCCGGATGGAACGAAAACACTGTTTGTATCAGGATTAAGTCCGCTATCGTCTCTCGCCTTTGAACCAGTGACTGAGAAACTGCGCAACATCAGCGCGCGCGGGTTGGTAGGAACGGGTGACGATGTCTTGATCGGTGGGTTTATTGTGGGCGGAAATGCGCTCGCGAATAGCGCGGTGTTAGTGCGGGCGATTGGACCTTCGCTAAGTCAGGCGGGAGCGACCAACGCATTAGCCGATCCTACATTGGAGTTACATAACTCAAGCGGCGCGCTGATCGCTTCCAATGATGACTGGCAGGACACCCAGGGGGACCAGATTAGCGCGACCGGTTTGGCGCCGACTGACCCGAACGAGTCGGCGATCTATGCCACTCTCCCGGCCGGCAACTATACCGCCGTTGTCCGCGGAGCTGGAGATACGACCGGGACCGCGCTCGTTGAGATTTATAGCTTGCAGTAGGAAGTTGGGCATCTTGCCCGATTCGGCCGCCGGGCTTCCAGCCCGGCGATTCGAAGGAGGGGAGATAGCTGACGGTCCTGGCTCTCGGCCACAGGAACCGGCAACCAGGATGGTTGCCGGCCGAGTCAGGCTGGAAGCCTGACTTCCGGGGCTTGGCAGCGCGCGGAGTTTCCGCGAGGATTGCCGCATGCTCGCAAAGGTTGCCGATCAAATCACTTCCACCCTCGAAGAAATCAAGGCGCAGGGACTTTACAAAACCGAGCGCATCATCACCGGACCGCAGAACGCCGAGGTCTCGATCGCGGACGGCCGGCGCGTGATCAATCTTTGTGCGAACAATTATCTCGGCCTGGCCGATCACCCCGCGCTGATCGCGGCGGCGAAGGAAGCACTCGACACCCACGGCTTCGGGATGGCCAGTGTGCGCTTCATTTGCGGCACCCAGGACATTCACAAGGAACTCGAGGCGGCGCTGACGAAATTTCTCGGGACCGAAGACACCATTCTCTACCCTTCCTGTTTCGACGCCAACGGCGGGCTCTTCGAAACATTGTTAGGCGAAGAGGACGCGGTCATTTCCGACGAGCTGAATCACGCCTCGATCATCGATGGCGTCCGGCTCTGCAAAGCACAGCGCTATCGCTACAAGAATTGCGACATGGCCGATCTGGAGAAGCAGTTGCAGGCGGCGAAAGAAGCGCGCTTCCGCCTCATCGCGACCGATGGCGTTTTCTCGATGGACGGCTACATCGCGAAATTGAAAGAAATCTGCGACCTCGCCGACAAGTACGAGGCGATGGTGATGGTGGACGACGCGCACGCCGCCGGGTTCATCGGTAAGAACGGGCGCGGGACGCCGGAATTTTGCGGCGTGCAAGGTCGCGTTGACGTGATCACCGGGACCTTAGGCAAAGCCCTCGGTGGCGCCAGCGGCGGTTACACGAGTGGACGGAAGGAGATCGTCGCGCTCCTGCGGCAACGCTCCCGGCCCTATCTCTTTTCCAACAGCGTCGCGCCCCCGATCGTGGCCGCCTCGCTCAAGGCGCTCGAGCTACTCACCAGCTCGACCGAGCTGCGCGACAAACTGGAGGAAAACACAAAATATTTCCGGGCTGCCCTAACGAGCAAAGGACTGACAATCAAACCCGGGACCCATCCGATCGTCCCGATTATGCTGGGCGACGCGGCCCTTTCGCAAAAATTCGCCGCCCGCATGCTGGAGAAAGGCGTTTACGTCATCGGCTTCTTTTACCCGGTCGTGCCGCACGGCACTGCGCGGATTCGCACCCAAGTCTCGGCCGCGCACACGCGCAAAGAACTGGAGCACGCGGTCAACGCCTTTGCCGAGACGAACGCGGAGCTCGCCCGGTAGCGCACGCCTCCTGGCGTGCCGTTGCGGTGTTCCACCGCAACGAACTTTTCTTCAACGCGCGTCAGACACGCAGCGTGCGCGGGTCATCTCATGTGGGCGTTTAGAGAAAAGTTCGCGACGGTGAAACACCGTCGCCAGCACGCAGAATGCGTGCGTTACCCGGAACCGTTTGGTTGCATCGCTTCATTTGATAAGGTATATTGTCGCAAATGAAACAGAGAACAAAAGGCCGTTCAGTCAGCCACGGCTTGGTCGCATCGCACGTCGCAACCGAACATCCGAATCCTTCCCCTGCCCAGGTGGTGCAGGTGGTGCAGAGCGGACTTGATTTCGGCGAACTGGAAGCCCTCCAGCAGCAGCTCGATCTTCCGCTCGATCGACTCGCCGCTCTCCTTGGTCTGGCCCGGGCGACCATGCACCGGCGCAAGGCTAGCGGTCGCCTTACTTCGGATGAGTCAGACAAGGTCGTCCGGTTCGCCCGGTTGCTCGGCCACGCGGTCCATCTTTTTGGCAGCGTCGAGAACGCGCGCCGCTGGCTCAAAGCGCCGCAGCGCGGGCTCGGCGGCGCCATGCCGCTCGAGTACGCGCAGACTGAGGCGGGCGCGCGCGAGGTCGAGAAGCTGCTCGGCCGGATTGATTACGGCGTTTACTCCTGATGCCGTCTGGTTGGCGCATCGATAGACCGCGCCGCGATGCGTTCTCCGGCGAGGGCGCGAAACGCTTCGGCGGCCGCTGGAATTCGCCCGGCGTGGCGATGGTCTACCTGAGCGAGCATCAGTCGCTCGCCGCCCTGGAGATTTTCGTCCACCTCCAGCCGCTCGTGCCGCACGACAAGTATCTGGCTTATTTCGTCGAGTGGGACGCGGCCTTGATGGAGGAGTTGCCGGCGAAAAAGCTGTCGTCGGATTGGCGTACTTCCCCGCCCGGCCCGGTCACGATGCAAATCGGGGATCGCTGGGTGCGCGAAGGTCGCTCGGTCGTGCTCGCCCTGCCGAGCGCGGTGCTGCCGGCGGAGCGAAATTTTCTTCTCAACCCGGCGCACCCGAAATTCCGCCAGCTCCGCCTGCACAAGCCGGTCGACTTTACGTTCGACCCGCGGCTGGTCGGTCGTTAGGTCCGGTCTGTCGAGAGTTGCCCGGGAACCCTCACCGGCGTCTGCCGCCGTCCGCCTCTCCCAAAGGGGAGAGGGATTGCCCTCTCGTGGATGGCAGGCATTCAGCTCTCTCCCGTGGGAGAGACGCGCGCGCGAAGCGCGGCAGTGAGGGCCTCGCGGTTTCGCGTTGCCGATCAGTCTCGCCCGTGCAGCGCGATGCTGGCGCCGACCCAGGTTTTTTCCTTATTGAAATCAACTCCCATCATTTGGCCCTGGCTCATCCGGACGAGATTATTCGCCAGGATTGGGTCGCCTTCGTTAGGCCAGAGGAACATCATCCGGATTTCCGCCTTGGAACGGCGGCCATCGACGGTCTGGACGCATTCGGCGTAGGGCACTTTCTTTTGCAGGATCCAGCTGTGCGGCGAGTCGAGCTTGGCGAGTTTTTCGGGCGTTGGCGCCATGTCGACACCGAGCCCGGCGAAGGAGTAAAGCGGCTTGAGGACGTAATCCTCGAGCGGTTCGTCGGGCGGAAATTCGTCAGCAAAAAAGGCCGGCGCGGTATGCCGGGTCTTGAGAAAGGGCAGGGAATGTTTGCTGATGCGAAAATACCAGTTCGGGTGCCCAGCCCAGAAGACATCGAGGTCGTCCTGAAAGTGAAACCCGGGGGTGAGATCGGGCCGGCGCAGCAGCTCGTCGAAAATGACGCGGTTATAGATCCGCTCGATTCGGACTTCGCGCCCGTCGCGCTCGTAAAATAACTGCCGTCCACGTTGTCTTATCCTCGTTAGGCAAACCGGCCGCACTCCGGTGAGGCTTTCGGTGCAGGCAAAATCGATCCGGGTCTTCTGCTTTTCTGGCTCGATCTCGAGGAGAATGACGTTTTCCGGCTGCGACCGGCCAAGGATCACCTCGCGCAGCAGTGCGAGATAGCTTTCGTCTTTCAAGCCGCTGAAGGCTGAGGTCCAGTCGCGCGGAATGTTGGGGAAGCATTGCCGCAGACAGCCGAGGAGCAGGAGTTGAAAGCCGTAGAGACTGGGAAAGGCCTGCAGCTCAATCAGCCGCGGCGTGAGTCGTCCCTGGATCTCACAGATCCCGAAATCGACGACCAGAAAATGCGGGTGCGCCGATTCGTTAGGCACTTCCAATCCGGCCGGAACCGCGCTGGCCGCGTGGCGGACAAACTCCGGCGTCCGCGTCTGCGCCACGATCGCATGAGCGGCGGCGACAATTTCGTCCCGCAACTCGCGGGTGAGAAAGAGCGGGGTTTCGGAGATGCGGAAATCAGCCGGCCAGCGTTCGCTCTGCTGGATGCAGCGGACGAGCGCGTCGTATTTTGCGGGCGAGAAGTCGGCATTGAAGCGCGCGCGCATGCTCGGGTCCATCGGCCGGGAGCATGGCACAAAGGCGGGCTAGCACAAAAGCGGCAACCTTCCGGACCCGTTCACTCGCCCCGGTAGACACAGCGCGCGGTCGGCGTCTCGTGGATTACGATCTCGCACAACCCGGGAAGTTGCGGCGCGAGTTTCTCCCAAAACCAGGCCGCCATTTTCTCGATTGTCGGATTTTCCAACCCGGCAATCTCATTGAGATAAGCATGATCGAGCTGCCGGATGAGCGGCTTGATCGCGGCGCTGATCTGGGCGTGATCGTAAACCCAGCCACTCGCCCGATCGACCTGGCCCTCGACCGACACTTCGATTTTGAAGCTGTGCCCATGCATCCGGCGGCATTTGTGACCTTCCGGGGCCGCGGGCAAAGTCTGGGCTGCTTCGAAACTGAAATCTTTCGTTAGGCGAGCGCGCACCGGCGTCCAAGGTTGCACCGGAGCGGCAGCCTGTCATGCGAGCCGCACCGCGATTCGCGTTCGCCCGGCGGCCGATTAGTTTGCCTCCCGCATGTCCTCGCCCGTGACCGAGACGCATCTCACGCAGAGCGAAACCGAGAGCGATGTGCAGAGAGCGGGTTCGACGGTGTTGGCGGTACTCTTCGCGATCAGTTTCTCCCATCTCCTCAACGACACCATCCAGTCGCTGATTCCGGCGATTTATCCGCTTCTCAAGACGAGCTTTGGGCTCAGCTTTGTGCAGGTCGGGCTGATCACGCTCGCCTTTCAATTAACCGCTTCGATCCTCCAGCCGTTTGTCGGTTTGTATACGGATCGTCACCCGAAACCGTACTCGCTCGCCTGCGGAATGGCCCTGACGTTAGGCGGGCTTGTTCTCCTCTCGCAGGCGACGCATTACGCGATGGTGCTTGCGGCGGCCGGGCTCGTTGGAATGGGCTCCTCGGTTTTCCATCCCGAATCGTCGCGGGTCGCGCATCTCGCTTCGGGTGGCCGCCACGGTTTTGCCCAATCGATTTTCCAGGTGGGCGGGAACGCCGGGAGTTCGTTAGGCCCGCTCCTTGCCGCGTTGATTGTCGTCCGGCAGGGGCAGGGCAGCGTGCTTTGGTTTGCGCTCGTCGCGCTTCTTGGCATCGCGGTTCTCAGCTGGGTCGGCCGCTGGTATCGGAACCATTTGGCCGATATCCGGGCACGGCCGGAATCGTTGACGCGTGTGAGTGGGCCGCTCTCGCGGCGCGTCCGCTTTGCTCTCGTAATTCTCGGAATCCTGATCTTCTCGAAGTATTTTTATCTCGCCAGCCTAACGAATTACTACACCTTTTACCTGATCCACAAATTCCATCTCTCCGTCCAGAGCGCACAACTGCATCTCTTCCTTTTCCTGTTCGCGGTTGCCCTCGGGACAATCCTCGGCGGGCCGATCGGCGATCGCTACGGACGCAAGCTCGTCATCTGGTTCTCGATTCTCGGCGTGGCGCCTTTCACGATCGCGTTGCCCTATGCGAATCTTCTCTGGACCGGCATCCTCACCGTTATCATCGGGATCATTCTGGCGTCGGCCTTCTCCGCGATTCTGGTCTACGCGCAGGAGCTCGTGCCGGGGAAAGTCGGGCTCATCGCCGGCCTCTTTTTTGGCCTCGCCTTTGGCATGGCCGGTATTGGCTCCGCTGTTCTCGGCGAACTGGCCGACCGTACCAGCATCCGTTTTGTTTTTGAAATCTGCTCGTTCCTGCCCCTGCTCGGACTGCTGACGGCGTTTCTGCCGAACCTCGAACCGGTATTGAAGGCGCGCCCGCCGAGACGTGAGTGAGCGGTCATGGTCGAAGAAGTGGTCAACCTGGCAGAGAGCGTCGGCGGCTGGCTCTATGTCGTCGTCTTTCTCATCGTGATGCTGGAATGCCAGCCGCTGCTCGGCCTTTTCATGCCCGGCGAGACGCTCGTCGTTGTCACCGGGTTTCTCGCCGGACAAGATGTTCTCAATCTTCGCCTCCTCATTCTCGTGGTTGGATTCGCCGCCGTCACCGGCGACACAATCGGCTTTGAGCTCGGGCATCGGCTCGGGCGCGGCTGGCTGCTGCGCTACGGCGGCTGGTTCGGCGTGCACGAACGCCACCTCGCGCGGGTCGATGCATACATTGTGCGCCACGGCGGCAAGAGCGTGTTCCTGAGTCATTTCATGCATTTGCTCCGCGCGCTCATGCCCTTCACCGCCGGCGCCGGGCAGATGCGATATCGCCGCTTCGCTCTTTACAACACGATCGGCTGTTTCCTCTGGGCGACAATTTTCTCAATCCTCGGCTATTTCTTTGGCGAGAGCTGGCACACGATCCACCGCTGGAGCGGCTGCGCCGGGATATTGCTCATGTTACTCGTGCTGGCGGTATTCGTTGCCGTTTGGTTCTGGCAATGGAAGGCGCGAGATCACGCCTAACGCCTAACGCCTAACGATTTAGCCTCTCGTGTCGTCTCTAGACGCCGCGTTCCAGCGGGCTCCAGACGAATTTGTGCATCTGGAGTTGGAAACGCACCGGCAGCTTGTCGGCCAGAATCCACTCCACGATTTCGCGTGGCTCAATCCGGCCAAAGATGGGCGAGAACAAAACGGCGTGGCATTTCTCGTTCAGCCGATGCTCGAAGACCTGGGCGCGTGACCACTCGTAATCTTCACGCGAGCCGATGACGAATTTCACCTCATCGCGCTGCGCCAGGTGCTGAATGTTCCCATAGAGATTGCGATCGACTTCCCCGCTGCCGGGCGTCTTCAGGTCCATGATCCGGTGGACGCGCGGATCGACCTGCGAAATGTCGTGCGCGCCGCTTGTCTCGAGCAGAACGGTGCAGTCGGCATCCGCCAGCATCGTCATGAGCGGCAATACATTTTTCTGGAGGAGCGGCTCGCCGCCAGTGAGCTCGACCAGCGGACACTTGTAAGCCAGCGCGGCCTCGACGATTTCGCCTAACGACTGCTTTTTCCCCTCGTAGAAGGCGTATTCCGTGTCGCAATAATTGCAGCGCAGATCGCAGAAAGTCAGCCTGACGAAAACGCAGGGCAATCCCGCCCAGGTGCTCTCGCCCTGGATGGAGAAATAGATCTCGTTAATCGTGAGCTTCTTTTCCCGGTCCGTCATCTGGAGCATCGCCGAGTTTCACCGCATTGCCAGATCAGGCGAATGGCAAAGAAGAGCACGTTGCGCCCGAGAGACCGCTCATCGTTAGGCGTCAGCCCTCAGATGCCGCACTTCTGACGCGCTTCCGCGTAACTGGAACGGACACTGAGGAGCCGCGCGAGGTAGCTGTCCACCGCCGGCACCGATTCGATTCGATCCAGGTTGGCGGGGGTGTAGAGACGCGAAAAAATCGCGTGCGCGATCTTTGTCCGCGGCACGCTCCGTTCGCCGTAACCGCCCGGGACGTTGCTCGACCAAAAACGGACATACTCGATGCCGAGCCTGGCCTCCGTTCCCAAATAAATCACCGAATGCCCACGCTCGCTCCGGCCCACCTCCGGCGACCAGAAGATTTTCATGAAATCACCCGGCCGCGCCTCGGCGAAATCATCGAAGTTGCGACCGAGATCGAGCTCATGAAAGAGCCGCGCTGTGCCCGGGCCGTTTGCGTTCCAGCGGCCCCAGATGCCTTCGCCGTCGCGCTGGTCGCGAATCATGAGCGCGTCGAGTGTGTCATAGGTGAGATGGAGATCGCCCCGCGCTCGAAGCGCCTCGATCGTCTTCACGAAAACGAGATAGGTCGCGCCCGAACAGTAACTGGGCGAGGCGGCGTTCGGCAGGATGAAGAATTTGCCGGATTCAAAATGCGCAGCCGACTTGAGCCGGATCGTCGCCGCGCGCGTCGCCGAATATTTTCCCCCGAGCGGCATCTGCTTGATTTGCTCCAGAATCAACTGGTTGAGCGGACTGGGCGGGAGTGCCGCTGAAGAGGAGGCAGGCGCGAGGCCGGCGAGCAACAGGATCGAGCAGAGGAGAAAACGCACCGGCAACCAATAGGGGAAAACACCGCCCGGGCAAGGACGGCGGCTCAGTCGCTTGGCTTTCACGGGCGAGTATGTTAACGAGCAAGTCATATGCTGCGCTTCACGAAGATGAACGCCGCGGGGAACGATTTCGTTCTGCTCGACAATCGCGCCGGTGAGCTCGCCCTGAGCCGCGCCCAGATCGCGCGGCTCTGCGACCGCCATCGCGGTGTCGGCGCGGACGGCGTCCTGATCCTTGAGCCGGCAGACAATGGCGCCGATTTCCGGATGCGCTACTACAACGCCGATGGCGGCGAAGCGGAAATGTGCGGGAACGGCGCCCGCTGTTTTGCCCGGTTCGCCGATCGCACCGCCGGTCCGCGGCAAAAGATCACTTTCGAAACGCCGGCCGGTCTGATCGGTGCTGAATTACGCGGCGACCTTGTCACGCTCCAGATGAGTCAGCCTAACGATCTGCGGCTCGGGCTCGAGGTTTCGGCCGGAGGCAAAAATTTTCGTGCGCACTATATCGACAGCGGCGTGCCACACGTGATCGTGCCGGTGGCGCGAATTGACGAGGTTGACGTACGCTCGTTAGGCGCGGCCCTTCGCCACCACGCGATGTTTGCCCCGCGCGGAGCGAACGCGAATTTCATCGAACAGCGCGGACAGCGCACGATTGCGATTCGCACCTACGAACGCGGGGTCGAGAATGAAACCCTGGCCTGCGGCACAGGCGTGGTGGCGAGCGCGATCATTTTTGCCGCGACCGAAAATGTCAGCGGCCCGATTGATGTGCTCGTGCGCGGCGGCGAGACGCTGCGGGTCGACTTCGCGCGAGACGGCGATCAGTTCAGCAACGTCACCCTCACCGGACCGGCCGATTTCGTCTTCGACGGCGAAATCGAAATCTGATATCGCGTTTCCCTAACGAACATGTTTGCCGGCACGTTTACTGCATTGGTCACGCCGTTCAAAAACGACGAGGTCGATGTCGAAGCTTTCGAGCGCCTGATCGAAATGCAAATCGCCGGCGCGGTGAACGGGATCGTGCCGGTCGGCACCACCGGTGAATCGCCGACCTTGAGCTGCGGCGAACGTCATCATGTCATCGAGCTGGCGGTGGAATGTGCGCGCGGTCGTTGCCAGGTCATCGCCGGGACCGGCTCGAATTCAACCCGCGACGCGATCACGCACACGAAAGAAGCGGAGGAAATCGGGGTCGACGGCGCATTGCTGGTGGCGCCGTATTACAACAAGCCGAGCCAGGAAGGTTTGTTCCGGCATTTCGCCGCGATCGCCGAGGCGACCTCGCTCGAGCTCATCCTCTACAACATCCCGGGACGCTGTGCGGTCGATATCGGGGCCGACACTGTCGTTAGGCTGGCGGAACGTTTTCCAAACATCGTCACGATCAAGGAAGCGAGCGGAAGTGTCGATCGAGTGAGCGAGCTGGTGCGGCGCACGCCCAAAAATTTTACGATTCTGAGCGGGGACGATTCGCTCACCCTGCCGTTTCTTTCTGTCGGCGCCGTTGGAGTGGTGAGTGTCGCTTCGAATATTTTCCCCAGGGAAATTTCGCAGCTCGTCGGTCTCTTCCTCGACGGCAAGGCGGAAGAAGCGCGGCGCATTCACCAGAGGTTTCATCGATTTTTCAAGGATCTCTTCATCGAGCCGAATCCGGTCCCGGCGAAAACCATCCTCGGCTGGCGCGGGGCGATGACGCCGGAATGCCGCTTGCCGCTCACCGCGATGAGCGCGCCTAACGAAGAGCGATTGCGCAACACCCTGGCCGAGCTGGAGCAGGCGCTGGCATGAACGGGCCGTTGCGCGTCCTGCTCGTCGGCGCCAACGGCCGAATGGGCCAGGCCGTGGCCGCCGCGATCGGGCAAGATTCCGGCCTAACGATCGCGGGAGGGATCCATCGCGATGACGCCATCGCGGCGGTGATCGATCAATGCGATGTCGTGATCGATTTCAGTGTCGCGGATGCGAGCACGGAAATTGCGCAGGCTTGCGCCGAATACCGCAAGCCGCTCGTTATCGGCACGACCGGACAGAGCGCGGCGCAAAAGGAATCGCTTGCGACCGCGTCGGGTCGCGTCCCGATTGTCTTCGCGGCAAATTTCAGCGCCGGTGTGAACGTTCTTTTTGCGCTCACCCGGCGGGCCGCGGAATGGTTAGGCGACGGTTTCGATGTGAACGTGATCGAAATGCATCACCGGACAAAAAAGGACGCGCCGAGCGGAACCGCGAAACGCCTGCTCGAGATCTTGCGCGAGGTGCGCGCCGAGGGAAGCGACATCGCGGTGCAATCAATTCGGGCGGGCGACATGGTCGGCGAGCACACGGTCATTTTCTCCGGCCGCGGCGAACGCCTCGAGCTGACACACCGGGCGGAGAGTCGGCAGACGTTTGCCGTCGGCGCGTTGCGCGCCGCCTGCTGGGTCGTTAGGCAATCGCCCGGTCTCTATAAAATGGAAGATGTTCTCGGCCTGTAGGCGGGTCGCAGCAGCGGTTCCGGAGAGGACGCGCTTTTTCCAGCGATGAGAGCCGGAATTGCGCTCGGGGCCAATCTTGGTGATCGGCTGCGCAGCCTGACGGTGGCGCGGGCACGGATTTTTGCCTTGTCCGAGGTGACGCCACCGCTCCTCTGTTCCTCGGTTTACGAAACCGAACCGGTCGAAGTCGAGCCAGGGGCGGATAAATTTCTCAACGCGGTCGTTGAGATCGGTTACGCGGGTTCTCCGCAGGAACTATTGCAGGAGCTGAAGAAAATTGAAGCCGTGCTCGGGCGATCGCCAGAGCATCGGCCTAACGAGTCGCGAACGATCGATCTCGATCTTCTCTATCACGGCGCGCGGGTGGTCGATGAGCCGCAGCTTCAGTTGCCGCATCCGCGCATCCATTTGCGCGGATTCGTCCTGCATCCGCTGGCGGAGATTCGGCCCAATCTCGTCCTGCCGGGACAAACCCGGACGATCGACGAGTTGAACGAGGAATCGGCGCACGGACCTTCGGTGGTGCGCTCAATCCTGCAATGGTAGGCTCGCAGGCGATGGAGGATTTCCGCGCCCGCAAACGCCGCGGCGAACGCATCACTGCGCTCACCGCTTATGATTATCCGACCGCGCGTCTGCTCGACGAAAGCGGGATCGATATTATTCTGGTGGGCGACTCGTTAGGCATGGTTGTGCTCGGCTATCCCGACACGGCCGAGGTAAAATTTGAGGAGATGCTCCATCACACCCGGGCGGCGGCGCGCGGGGTCAGGCGCGCTCTGCTCGTGGCGGATCTTTCGATCGGCACCTACAACGCGTCGGACGCGGCGGTGACGAACGCGCAACGTCTCGTCGAAGCCGGCGCCCAGGCGGTGAAGTTGGAAGGCGGCGTGAGTCATGCGGCGCAGATCGACGCGATCGTCAGGCACGGGATTCCAGTGATGGCGCATATTGGGATGCTGCCGCAAAGCGTGCGCGAGGAAGGCGGTTACAAGGTGAAAGGACGGAGCGAGGCGGAAGCGGAGCGCTTGCTGGCTGATGCGCGGGCGGTCGAAGCGGCCGGCGCCTTTTCCGTCGTCCTCGAGATCGTGACGGCGGAGACGGCACGCCGCATCACCGAGGCAATTGAGATCCCGACGATCGGGATCGGCTCGGGCGAACATTGCGATGGGCAGATTCTCGTCACGCATGACTTGATCGGGTTGTATCCCTGGTTTACGCCGAAGTTCGTTTCACCGGCCGCGCAGGTGGCGGAGGAAATCCGACGCGCGGCCCGTCATTTCATTGACCGGACGCGCGGGAGCTTGTAGGCGGGCGCTTGGCCTGCCGCGAGAAGACACTTTAATAGGGCAACCGGAGCGGTCGCCCTGGCGCGCACTAGTTTGACAAACATTTTTGCGGCTCGTTTGTCTAAGACTCGATGAGAGCCGTCACAGCCAGAACTGCCGCGGCTGCGCCCCTTCCGGTCTGGGCAGGCCGGAGCAAACAGCGCAACTGGCTCTTTGTCGGGTTGTGCTGTTCGCTCGCGCTGCACGCCGTCCTTTGCTTCTTCTTTTACCGCACCAGCTTTCAGCCGGCCGCGCCGCTCGGGATGGAAAAACGACCGGCGCCGGCGTTCAAGGTGAAAAGCGTCGAGGCAGCGCCGAAGCCGCTCGAACAGGCGGCGGAGATCACGCCTAACGAAGCCGCCAAACCGAACCCCGACAAAACCGATGTGCAGTTGCCGGACGAGCAAAAGTCTTTCGACAAGCTGCTCCAGGAAGCGCACGCGACGGCCGCGATGCCGGATGAAACGCGCGACGTTTTGCCCGACAAACCTCAGGTCGAACAGACGAATTTGGACTCCGTGATCAACCAGATCGAGAAGACGACCGCGCAATCGCTCGAGCGATCACCGAACGCCAAACGTCAGCAGAACGCGCTCAACAACGTGGCCGATTCCGGCCGTCCGCAACCCGCCATGAGCGGGACGGAGCTGGCCACGAGCACCACAATCAAACATCCCAACATTTTTAACGCGCTCGCCGGCGACAGCGCCGGACCGCGGACGGATCACGCGCCCGGCTTCAGTGATTTGGAATCGCTTCTCTCGCAAAAGGGGCCGCTGGGCGCGGGAACAAAGTTCAAAATGCCTAACAACCAACTGTTCGAGTACGACAGCGCCGAATTACGCAACGACGCGGTCGAGCAGTTGCAGAAAGTGGCGATCCTGATCCGGCGCAATCCGAAGGCGACCTTTACGCTTGAGGGTTACACCGATTCCTACGGCTCGCAGGGATACAATCTCGACCTGAGCCGGCGTCGGGCCGAGAGCGTGAAAGGTTACCTCGTGAACGCGCTCGGGATCAATCCGGGGCAGATCGAGACCCGGGGCTACGGCAAGGCAAACCTGCTCACCTCGCCGGACGCATCGATCGAGGAACAGGAGATCAATCGGCGGGTGGTGGTGGTGGTGCATTAGCGGCTTGCGAGCCGCCGCTGCCGGTCGTTAGGCGGGCGGTATTTCAGCAAAAAGATCGAGCTGGCCGCGTTCGTTAGGCGCGGGCTCGCGCTCGGCCCCAGGCAGCGGCAGCTCAAAGCCAAGCCGTTGCGCCAGACGCTGACAGGTTTCGGGCGAAAAACCTTCATAATGATTGTTCGCGAAAACCCAGGCGCTCCGGATTTCACCGAGATGGCGCTGGATGCGCAAAGCCCAGCTATCG
>JAICXG010000170.1 GCA_025980625.1 Chthoniobacterales bacterium | reverse complement strand
GGCCTCGGGTACTCGACGCCGACGCCGAGTTCGCATTTCGCACTCACGAAGAGAACCGGCGCTTTGCGCGTGGCGCGCCGAATCAGCGCGTCCTTTTTCGGCACGACGGAAGAAACGACGATGCGATCAATTTTCCGTCGGCCGATTATTTTCGCGAAAGTAGCTGCGGTCAATCGCGCGGTCTCGATCCGTTTCGTCGCGCCGAGCTTTTGCGTGTTGGCGAAGGCGAACTTGGTGAATGAGTTGCTGACGTCAATGAGAAGATAGGTGCGCTTTTCGTTAGGCACAGCGGGCAGCATGCAAAGCGGAACAAACACCGCCGTGCTGCGCTTGTCATCCGGCGCGCAGCACTGCGACCGGTCGCTTCGCCGCCGGAAAAGAAGCGACGTGAATCTGCGGCGCGAGATCGGGCGACACCGAGACGAGTTGCGAGGCTGAATTTCCTCGCTGATACAAAACGCTCGCGATGGAAGCGCAGAAACACACGCTCACCGGCAACATTCAGCAACATCCGCAATTCGAGTCGCGAATCTTGCGCAACCGGCGCGATATTCTCGTCTATCTGCCGCGCGGCTACGGGCGCTCGATGCGAGAACGTTATCCGGTGCTTTATCTGCACGACGGCCAGAATGTTTTTGATGCTGCGACTTCGTTTGCCGGCGTGGAGTGGGGCGTGGACGAAGCGGCGCAACGCCTGATCAGGCGACGGTTGCTCGAACCGCTTATCATTGTCGCGGTCGCCAACCTCGGAAAGCTTCGGATCCACGAATACGCGCCGAGCCGCGGGGTGATCGAGACGACCGCGACGCGCACGAAGCGGAGCCGCGGATTGCTCCATCGTTACGGGCGTTTCCTGAGCGAAGAGCTGAAGCCGTTTATCGACCGGCATTATCGCACCCGGCCGGAAGCGGAGTTCACCGGGCTGGGCGGGTCCTCGTTAGGCGGACTCGCTACTCTTACCCTCGGCCTTTGGTATCCCCACGTTTTTAACCGGCTCGCCGTCCTCTCGCCCTCGGTCTGGTGGGATGACTGCGTGATTTATCGCATTCTTGAAAAGGTGAAGGAGAAGCCGCCGCTCAAAATCTGGCTCGACACCGGGACGAACGAGCCCGGCTGGGAACGCGCGCGCGAGTTGCGCGACCGACTGGTGGAGAAAGGGTGGCGAGTGGATGATGACTTGGAATACATCGAGGTGCAGGGCGCTGATCACAACGAGCGAGCATGGGGTGAACGTTTCGAAGCGGTCTTGCGTTATCTCTATCCGCCGCTGCCGCCGGGAATGAACGAGCGGCCGCCAAAGCCGATCCTGGTCTCCGCCGACGCTCGTTAGGCGAGCGGTTACTCGTTAGGCGCCGTTCTTCTTTTTCGGCTCGGCGAAGTTGCCGAGCTTGCGGAATTTTGCGTAGCGCTGTTGCAACAATTCCTCGATCGGCGTTTCGAGCGCGCGCTGGAGATTGCGGCGCAAGGCGGTGCCGAGATTCGCAGCCGCAACGTCGTGATCACGATGGGCGCCGCCTTCGGGCTCGGGCACGACTTCGTCGACGACGCCGAGTCGCATCAGGTCATCGGCCGTCAGCTTTAAGGCTTCCGCCGCTTCCGCCGCGTGCTTGCGATCTTTCCACAAAATCGCGGAGCAAGCCTCCGGGCTGATGACCGAATAATAGGCGTTCTCGAGGATTAACACCCGATCCGCGACACCAATGCCGAGCGCGCCGCCGGAGCCGCCTTCGCCAACGACGCAGGCGATGATTGGCACTCGCAGAGTCATCATTTCACGCAGGTTGACCGCAATCGCCTCCGCGATGTGCCGTTCTTCGGAGCCGATTCCTGGATACGCGCCCGGAGTATCGATGAGCGCAATCACCGGGAGATTGAATTTCTCTCCCAGGCGCATGATGCGGAGCGCCTTGCGATAACCTTCCGGATAAGCGCAGCCGAAGTTGCGTTTGACGTTCTCCTTCGTGTCGCGGCCCTTCTGTTGCGAGACCACCACGCAACGCTGCGAACCGAGCTTGGCCAGGCCACAGGGCATCGCTTTATCGTCGCCGAAAACGCGATCCCCATGCAATTCCACCCATTCGGTGAAACAACATGAAATATATTCGAGCGAAAATGGACGCTGCACATGGCGCGCGATCTGGACTCGCTGCCAGGCCGAAAGATTTTCGTAAATCTGCCGGCGCGTCTCGCGAATTTTGAGCTCCATCGACTCGACCTCGCTGTCGAAATCGAGGTCGTGCTTGGCCGAGTGCGATTTCAGCTCCTGCAACCGGCGCTGCAATTCGAGCACCGGTTTTTCAAAATCGAGCGGTTGGGATTCCATCTCCAGAGTTGAAGCGTTGAAGCGTGAACGGTTGGCGCATTGCAGGATCGATCGTTTCTGCTCGCCTCAACGCTTTAGCGCTTCATCGCTTTCAACGTTACTCCACAACAGTGACAGCGGTGCGCGTGTTGACAAGGCTGCTTAGCTCCTCCACATCGGTCGCGGCCAGCCCGATGCCTTCCGGCGGCGGCGGAACATCGAGGATTTGATGCGAATCATCAGGCTCGGAATAGATCACGTAACCAGGGGCGGCGAGCCGGATCCAGCGGGTGCTGTTGAGAAACTCGCGGCTCCCGATCCCGATCCGCTTGCCGTTTTTCCAGGCCATGATCTCGGCCACCCGGGTGTTGATTTTGGCGGGCGCTTTGCCCGGCAGTTTTTCCTCGAGAATCCGGTAGCGTTTGAAAAACTGCTGGTGGTCGAGCAGGTAGAGCCACTTCGCGTCGCGTTGGATGAGGACGGAAAAGTCCGGATGCGAGACGAGCAGCTTTTGCCCGATGCGAAGCATCGTGCTGCTCAAGTTGTTCGTGCGCATGATCAGCTCAGGCGTGGATTTGAGCTTTTGCGCGACCCGGGCCAGGACGTCGCCGCTGCGCACGATGTATTCTTCTTTTTCCGGCGAAGGATAATCCGAGAGCAGGATGCTGGTGTTGACTTCGCCGAGCAGATCCTGCGCTTCGCCGACGTGCGGTCCGCTTGGGTATTTTTGGATGAAGCCGGTGAGAGCCGCGCGCGCTTCCGTCAGCTTCGCCTCTTCCTTTAATTTTTTCGCCGCCTCAAATTCCGGCCGGCCCACATCCGGCGTCGGGAGCGGCGCGACCCCGGCCCGTTTCTCCGCCCGCATCACCATCTCGGGCCGGATGAAAATCTTGTAACTGAACAGCGCGGCCCCGCCGAAGATGGCGAGGGCGAGGAGCAGAGCGATGATCCATTTCATGGCAAGGAAGAGCCGCGCCTAACGAGTCAGCGGGCGCGTTTCGTCGGGCCGCGCTCAAGCCGTTGCCGCACCCTTCAACTTTCGCTCTTGCGGCCGGAGAAGAGCGCGTCCCAAAAACGGTAGCGCGGCCGTTCTACTTCATCCGTCCAGGTGAAATGGCAATCCTCGCAGTAGTACTCCTTTGGAAAAACTTTGAGGGCGAGGAGAATCGCCGCCATCCCGGTGGTGAGAAACTTTCTCGACATCTGCGGATAATGGATCCGGGTGGAATTGCATTGCGGGCAACGCAAGGCCGCGATGTCCGGATCGGCCGTTTCCCACTCCACCATCAACTCCTGCGCCCGGCTGAAATCCTTTTCATCGACCATGACATGCGCATTCGCTTTCGGCTTCGACATGAAGGCGTAGGTCTGGAGATTCGCGTCGTTATGGACATCCGCCTTCAGCCCGGCCGCGCGAAATTTCTCCTTCAACCGTTTTGCTTTCGCCGGCTCGTTGTAGGTCGCGATCGTTACCATAGATGGGCTCGCCTCGTTGCGCGTGCTTGATCAAACATCAACTAGCGGTGCAGCGCAAGACTGGCCGGCGGGAACCATTGATACAGCATCAGGTAAACGAGCACGCCTGTGACCGAGACGTACAGCCAGATCGGCATCGTCCATTTCCCGAGCCGCCGGTGCCGGTCCCAGCGCCGTTGAAAAACGGGCACGAGCGTGACGATCACGAGCGGCAGGGTAACAAACGCGAGCAGGATGTGCGAGATCAGCATCGGGAAATAAAACCAGGCGATCAGGCCATGATACCCGGACGATTTTTCGCCGACCTGCACGTGGTAAACGACGTAGCCGGTGAGAAAAAACGTGGAGGAGACAATCGCCGCGATCATACAGGCGATATGCGGGCGCCAATGCCCGCGCCGGATGAGCCACCAGCCTAACGAAATGAAAACCGCGCTGGTGGCATTGAAAGAGGCATTGATCGCCGGCAGATCGCTCAGGGTCATGCAGGAGCGACCCAACTTAGTAGGAAAACGCGCCCGCGGCACCTGAAGATTCTTTCCGGCCTCGTCGGGGGAGACAGCCGGTGACACGAGCCAGAGGACAAATTGACCTAACGAACCGATTCGAGATCAGCCTGGCGGCCGCGCTTGCCAAGATAGCCGCTGATGGCCTCGAGAAACGGCCCCGCGAAGCTCCGCAACTTCTGTTCGCCAACGCCCGGAATGCTGCGGAATTCTGCCTTCGTTTCCGGATAACTCCGCGCCATTTCACGCAGGCTGACATCGGAAAAAATGACGTAGGCCGGGACGTTGCGTTCGTCGGCAAGCTTTCGCCTAACGAGCCGCAGTTGCTCGAAGAGCGCCTCGTCGCATTCGATGCTTCCGGCCCGCCCCTTCGTCCGAACCGGCGCGAGCTCCGGCTGCTGTGTCAGCGTGACCGGCGTTCGCTGGCGCAGCGCATCCCGGCCGGAACTCGTTAGGCTGAGGGTCGCAAATTTCCCGGGCGCGACCTCGACCAGCCCGAGCCGGAGCAGCTCACGGCCAATCGCTTGCCATGCTTCGCGCCTTAATTCACGACCAATTCCGTAGGTCGATATTTCGTCGTGTCCGCGCTGCCGGATCGCGTCGGTCTCGGCTCCGATCAGTACTCCAACGATGTGGTTGAGTCCGAAAGTGAAACCGCTCTTTTGTTGCACGCGCAGGATGCAGGAGAGGAATTTTTGCGCCGCGATCGTGCCGTCGAAGGTCTCGCGCGGGTTGAGACAATTGTCGCAACCGTTGCACGACTCGTTAGGCCGCTCCTCTCCAAAGTAGCGCAGAAGCGTGGTCCGCCGGCAATCGCGGGTCTCGGCGTAATGCACCATCTGGCGCAACTGCTCGCGCGCGATCCGCGCCTCACTCTCGCTTTTCTCTTCGATGAATCGGGTTTGCTTGACCACATCCGCGGCGCTGAAAAGAAGCAGGCAATCGCTCGGTAATCCGTCGCGCCCGGCCCGACCGGTTTCCTGGTAATAGCTCTCGAGATTTTTCGGCAGGTCGTAATGCACGACGAATCGCACGTTCGGTTTGTTGATACCCATCCCGAAGGCAATCGTGGCCGCGACCACCCGCACATCATCGCGCAGGAAGGCTTCCTGGTTCTGCGCCCGCTCCGCTGACTCCAGCCCGGCGTGATACGGCTTCGCCGCAATCCCGTCGGCGTTCAGCTTGCGCGCGACCGTATCAGCGCTCCTCCGGCTCGCGCAGTAGACGATCCCGCTGTCGTTAGGCCGGCTCCGGATAAACTCGAGAAGCTGATCGTAAGCTGAAGTTTTTGGAATGACGCGATAGGTCAGATTCGGCCGGTCGAAACTGGCGACGTAACAACGCGGCTCGCGCAACTGAAGTTGCCTCACGATGTCGTGCCGGACGCGTTCGGTCGCGGTCGCCGTCAGGGCCATGATCGGCACGTCGGGCAAAATCGTCCGGAGCTTTTTCAGTTCCCGGTATTCCGGGCGGAAATCGTGGCCCCATTCACTGATGCAATGCGCCTCATCAATCGCGACCTGGGCGATGTCCCAGTTCAGGGCGCGCTCGAGAAAATTTTCCAGCATGAGGCGCTCGGGCGCGACGTAGAGGAGGCGGAACTCATTCGCGTGCAAACCACGCAGGCGTGTGCGGGCCTGCGCGCCGTCGAGCGCGGAATTGAGGAAAGTCGCCGGGATCCCGCTCGCCTGAAGGGCATCGACCTGGTCCTTCATCAGCGAAATCAGCGGCGAAACGACGATCGTTAGGCC
>JAICXG010000361.1 GCA_025980625.1 Chthoniobacterales bacterium | reverse complement strand
GGATTGACCTAACGAAAAAACTCAGGACGGCGGGGTATCTCTGAGTTGCGCCTCTCCGGGTAGCGCACTCGTTCCGAGTGCTGGTCGCGGTGTTCCGCCGCGGCAAACTTTTTCTGGAGGTTGCAACAAGCGCAACGCTTTTTCTCTTTACCAGACTTTGAAGGAAAGTTCGCGACGATGAAACACCGTCGCCAGCACTCGGAACGAGTGCGCTACCCAGAGCCTTGCGATCGAGCTAGAGCAAGGCTGCATCCTGTGGTTTGATAGCACGAAAATGAAGCTCGTCATCGCTGCCACCGGAGCCAGCGGCACGATTTATCTCCAGCGCTTGATCGAGCAGATCGATCCGGCGGCGAACGAGGTTCATCTTGTCATGAGCAGCCATGCCAAACAGGTCGCGAAACAGGAAGTGGATCAGCTCGCCATTCCCAAAGGCGTGATCGAGCACGGCGAGAATGATCTCAACGTCCCATTCGTGAGTGGCTCAGCCCGCTTCGACGCGATGGTCATCGTCCCCTGCTCGATGGCAACGTTAGGCCGGATCGCTTCCGGCTCGAGCGACAGCGCGCTGCTTCGCGCCGCCGATGTGTTTTTGAAAGAACGGCGCAAACTGATTCTGGTTCCGCGCGAGACGCCTTGGAGTTTGATTCACGCGCGCAACGTCGTCACCCTGCTCGAAGCCGGCGCCATTTTGCTCCCCGCGATTCCTTCCTTTTACAGTCGGCCGCAGTCTGTCGCCGAAGTTGTCGATACGGTCGCCTGGCGAATCATTGACCAGATCGGCCTGCCCAACCCGCGCGCGTTTCGCTGGAAGGACGAGAGCGCGAAACGCTCCGAGTCTTGAAAATCGAAGGTTGGCGCGCGCGATCGCTGGTCGCGTTTGGCTACTGGCTGCTGCAAATCTGGGCCCGCACCCTGCGCTACAAAATCGACGACCGGGCCGGCGTCATCGGCGCCCCGCCTAACGAGCGCTACATCGGCGCCCTCTGGCACAACCGCCTTCTCCTTTTTCCTTTCATTCTGAAACGCTATCTCCCGCAGCGCGAGGGCGCGGCACTCATCAGCATGAGCCGAGACGGCGCGATTCTGGCCGATCTCGTCGAGCGTTTCGGTTACGCGGTCGTTAGGGGATCGAGCTCGCGCAAAGGCGCGAGCGCGATGCGGCAGCTCGCCGAAGTGATCGCGGCCGGCAAGGACGTCGTGATTACTCCGGATGGACCGCGCGGTCCGGCCTATGAACTTGGACAGGGAATTGTTTATCTCGCGCAGCAATCCGGCGCCGCGGTCGTGCCGGTAAACATGGAGTACTCGAGCTGCTGGCGGGTGAAGAGCTGGGACCGGTTCATTCTTCCCAAGCCGTTCTCGACCGTGCGCGTGATTTTCGGGCAACCGCACCGTGTCGCGCAGACCTCGAACGAAGAAGATTTCGAGCGCGAACGCCAACGTTTGCAGCAGGCAATGCTCGATCTCGTGGAAATGCGCTGAACCGCGAATCGCATTCCGGCGAGAGTGTGCGCGATTCCGGGTAGCACAATCCGGAGGACGTTGTTGCGCGAAAATTGGCGGAACATTTGCGACCATCGAGGATCGCCGGTAAGAAACCTCTCTTGCCGAACCAAGCGAACATCATCGACGGGCGCGCAGTGGCCGAAAAAGTGTACGCGGAACTGCGCGACGAAATCGTGTCGCTCAAAAGCGCGGGAATAACGCCCGGGCTCGCGGTCGTGCTCGTCGGCGACGACCCGGCTTCGCGCACTTATGTGCGCTCGAAGGACAAAATGTGTCGCGAGCTTGGATTGCATTCCGTGAAGCTGGAGCTCCCAGCCGCAACCACCGAGAAGGAGTTACTCGCGCGCATCGCTGAATTGAATCGCGATCCGGCGATCCACGGCATTCTCGTGCAATCGCCACCGCCGCCGCAGATCGATGAAGCGGCCATCGTTAGGGCATTGGATCCGACGAAAGACGTGGATGGTTTTCACCCGCTTAATGTTGCCAGGCTCGCGCTTGGCGATCCGACCGGCTTTGTCCCGTGCACGCCGTTAGGCTGTTTACGT
>JAICXG010000112.1 GCA_025980625.1 Chthoniobacterales bacterium | reverse complement strand
CGGCCGCGACATCTCGCGCGCCCGCGATTACAGCGAAGCGACCGCCGAGCAGATCGATCACGAAGTGCGCAAACTGGTCGATGACGCCTACGTCCGCGCTACCGATATCCTGAGCGCCAATCGCGACAAGCTCGAGGTCATAGCCCGGGCCCTTCTTGAATTTGAAACTCTCGACGGCTCGCAGATCCGTGAAATCATCGAGCACGGCCGGCTGCTCAATCCGCCGCCCGGCCCGCCCAGCACGGGCGAGAAACTGACTCCCGAGAAACCGCCCAAACAAGTCGTCGTCGCCCCCGACGTGACCCCGCCGCTTCCCGGCGGCCTGAGCGGCGCGCCAGCCTAGCCAGCTTCATCCAAGGTTCGGAAAACTGAACCGTCTGTAGATGTCCCAAACGCACTTTGGGAACGCACGTACTCAGTAGCTCTGTTTCCTGTTCTGTAGAGAGTTATCCGGTGTCGCAGATCGGAAACGGCCCTTACACAATGGGAAATGGCGTTACACGACCGGGAAACGGCCTCGCACCACCGGAAAGCTTTCTTGCAGCATCGCAAATGCTCCTCGCATTACCCGGCAGAGCAATCGCGCCATCGCCGTGAGCGTGAAAGCGCAACAACGAAAGACCCCGCGGGACTGACCGACCGCTAATCTGATACCCACCAGCCGGGCTGTGAGCTGGCTATGATTTGCCCGAAAAGCTTTTGGGAAAAAAACTTGACCTCTCCCTCTGTTTTCTGTTCTCCTCGCCGCGAAATGCAATACCCCGTGAACGAGAAATCTCCTGCGGCCCGTGCGAGCGTTGGCAATCCATTTTCCCGCACGCGTCAACACCCGAAAGGAAAACTCCATGGAGCCAATCGACGATAACACCAGCGAGTCAGTACCGGAAACCCCGCAGCAAAAAGCTTGCCCGACAACTCGGCGGATAATAGTTCGAGAGGCCTTTGTCTCGGCCTGTGCGGTCGCCGCTTCCATTCTGTGCGTGCTCTTCGCGATTAAGCTTGCACCGCCGGTGCGGGCACAGGGGACGCCGACGCCAACACCTACATGCACAGCGACGCCGACAATTACGCCCACCCCTCCCTGTGAACCATCGGTCTTTGGGCCTTGTCCCACTTCGCCCTGCCCAGCCAGTCCTTATCCGACCGGTTCTCCACCCTTGGCGACACCCATTCCCGACGAATTTCAGCCGCAGGACGAAAACGGCGAAAGGACTGCTGTCGTTCTGCAGTGGCGAGTTTATGAACCGACTTCGGGTGGACCGAAATGGCCTGCTGCTATCATCCTACATGAAGGTCACTTCGCCACCGGCAGCCCATTTTCGGGATTACTTCTGCAACCCGCACTCGATCTTCAAAAGGCCGGCTACTACACGCTTGTGGCTGATTTTCCACTGGCCCCATGCGGGTTGATTCAAGGACAAACGTGTCACGACGACCCTACCTCAGGGCGACCGCCGCAACAAACGAATGCTGTCAAAGCAATCATAAGAGCCGCAAGAAGTGATCCCCATTGCAACGGCAAAGTAGTCGTAATTGGGGGTTCAGGCGGAGCGAGCCATGCTGCGTTCGTGGCGTTCGACACTACCGTCACTAATGTTTGGCCTTTTTGGAACTCCACCGGCGACGACCGCCCAGACGCAATCGTATGTCTCTCCGGCGCCTATGATTTCCCGGACCGCACTCCAGAACACTATGGAGGTCCCGATCCGCTGCCTGGGTTTATGGAGATCATCGAGAGCTATACTAATACCTGTGTGCGTATCGATCCGAATGGCGGGCCCAGCCAATGGACCGTTTCGCCTCTTTATATGCTTCATCAACCTACGTCTGACAGACCCTTCCGTCCGGCTCTGTTCATCAATAGCGAACACGATACGATGCCGTACCATCAGATCGTGGACATGCAATGCGCACTGGAAAATCTTTCGATCGATCCAGCATTATATCGGATCATTACGATACCCGGTGACAATGAACATGCATTCGCATATTGGGACACTCCCGACGGTCAACCGGGAAACGCAACGGTTTTGATCGCAGGTGACGTCCTTTCTTTCCTAGATGGCCATCTTCCCTAGGGACCCTCGGCACGCAACCTTTCCGAAGTTATTTCAACACACATTAGACTATGAAAACACCTATTGCAAGTCTGTGCTCTCTCGGACGCTCTTTGTCCTCCACGCTGACCCTGTTCGGAGTCGCGATTTTCTTGCTCTGCCGGACAACTGATGCTGCCAGCGGTACTTGGTTGGCGAATCCTGTGGACAACAATTGGAACAACCCTGCTAATTGGTCTTCAGGTACAATCCCGAATGGATCTGATGTCGCGACCTTTGCGACGTCCGATGCCACTGCTGTCAGCATCTCGAGCAGCATTATTGTCTTGGATATTCAGTTCGACGCCAGCGCGGACGCGTTTGCTATCACTGCCTTGCCCGGAGTCCATGTGCAGTTTGATAACACCGGCGTATTAAATTTTTCGGCTACCGAACAAAACTTTCTCGCGCTTACCGACAGCAGTGGCGCTGCGGGCAGTTACGGATTCGCGGGGGGGATAATCATCGGCCCAGTTGTGTTTACCCAACAGGCGCAAAACACGGTGGGCGGAACCCCCGCCTCTGTCGGGTTCGCCTTCGGCTCGGCGGGAGCTGCGACCTTTCATAATCTTGGGGCGAGTCTGCCGGGCGGAATTGGCGGTCGGACGGATTTCTTTTTTACCGACACTTCGGCGGACCAATGCACGATCATCAACGACGGTGCCAGCGCGAACGGTGGGACAGGCGGCGCAACGGCTTTTTCGCAGGAAAAACCCGATGCTGGCAACGCCATCCTCATCGCCAATGGCGGAACGAATGCCGGAGGCGGCGGGAGCTTTAGCTTCAACGACGGTTCTTTGGGTGGAACAGCTCGACTTGAAGTGTTCGGTAGTGGTTATATGGACATGAGCAGTCATAGTGGGGTAAGTCTGTCGATCGGCTCGATCGAAGGCGACGGCCAAATCTATCTCGGCAAAGCTACACTCATCGTCGGCACCAACTCACTGAGCACAACTTTCTCGGGCGTGTTACATCCCGGCGGACCGAGCAACCGCAGTGGGAGCGGCTTTTTGAGTAAGACTGGCACCGGCACATTGTCCTTAACTGGCGCCAACCTTTACACCAACGGGACAACAGTCACTCAAGGTGTCCTGATCGTGAGTAACACAGCCGGGTCAGGAACAGGCAGCGGGCCGCTCAATGTCAATGCAGGCACCCTGGGCGGGAGCGGGATCATTGCGGGCGCAGTCACGGTGGGAACAGGCAGCGGGACGGGCGCTTTCCTCGCTCCGGCCAGCGGTGGGACGAAGCAACTTATCCTTACGATCCAAAGCGCGCTCACGTTCAACGCAGATTCGGCCTACACCTACACCTTCAAAGCGAAGCAGAACAAAGCCAGGAGCGACAAGGTGATTGCCAACGGGGTGGCGATTAACAGCGGAGCGATGTTGAACCTGAGTGGCCAGACACAAGGGAGCCTGAGGCAGGGCCTGACTCTGACCGTGATCAGCAACACGAGCCCTAACCCGATCAGCGGCACCTTCAGCAATCTGTCCGATGGCGCAATCGTGACTGTGAATGGCAACAACTTCCAGGCCAGCTACGAAGGCGGCGACGGGAATGATCTTATCCTCACAGTCGTGCCGTAGGTGTAGTAGCTAGACAGGATTAACTCGATTTCGTAGTGACCGGTGAGCATGCCTCGTCGTTCTCCTGGGTCAGCAATGGCAAGTTACTTGACTTTGCCCATTGCTAACAGGCTGGAAACCTGTTCGCCGAGTCTGGCAAGATGCCTGACTCGGCGAGGTCACTCGCGGCGCTGTTTTTCGACCAGGGTCTTGAGCTGGCGCTCCATGGTTTTAAAGGCGTCGCTAATTACCTTACTCAACGGCTCGTGCATCTCGTGCGCGGCCTGGCGTTCGTCGGCGACGAGCTCGTGGCCCGGCGGCACGGTGATATCGATCCGCACCCGGAAAGGGTTGCCGGTGTGTTGGGAATGGTTTGGATGCTCGACGACAATGTCGCAGCGGCTGATGTGATCGCAGAAACGATCGAGCCGCGCCGCTTTGCTGCGGATGAACTGCTCGAGCTGATCCGATTTTTCCACACCACGATAGGAAATTTTAACCGGTAATTGCATGCCGGATTATACCAGAGTCTAAAGCGGCTGAAGCGAACGGAAATGAGCCGGCAGTTTCGCCGGCTCGATCTTGACCAGATCGCTTTTGACGTGCTCGATGATGCGATTGCGGATCGGCGCGGGTAAGGCCTCACTGAGGCTGTTGTAGATGGCGGGAGGGGCGGCCAACGACCAGCCGGTAGGGGCTTCCTGTTTCACCACTTCGGCGATGTGCTCGGCGAGCTGTTTGTAAATGCGCCGCTCGGTTTCGTTCTCGAGTGCGGTCCGCTCGGCGATGGAGCTGGCGTGGCGGAGATTGCCGTCGCTGACCGGGAAGCGGCCGGCCTGGTCGGTGAGCTTGTCGTCGTAACGCCCGTGCGCGTCGGTGATATCGATAGCCTGCACCAGTTGCAGGCTGGGGCCGCGGTTTGGGGTCTCGGCGACCCGGTAGGCTTTCACCTCGCCGCGATCGGCGACGACGATTAAGGATGTTGGTATCATACTTCTAAGATCGTTTGCGAACGCCGCGTTGCGCCCCAGCAAAGGCTTGACGGCAAGCCGTCCAAATTGTCGATCTGGTTTCAGTCGTTTGCAGCGCGAGTAACTGGCTGCCGGAACTGCGAACTGGCCCAAGGCCTCGCTTTAACAAAATAATAAGGGCGAACAGCAAGTCACCATCAGGCAGGCGTGTCTTGCTTGGGCTCCGCTTCGGGCGTGGGCTCCGTCGGCGTCTCGGCCGTGGGCACGGCCGCTGGTTTGTCCGTGGGCGCGCCGTGGGGCGGTTCGAACTGCCGCTTCTTCCAAGACTCCTGACGCGCCTGAGCAGTCGAGCCGGTCGTGAGCTTGAGCAACATGCTGGCGCGCTCTTTGATCTCGATGTCATCGCCGGAGATGTGATCAGTCGGCCGGCCGAGGAAGCCTTCCTCCGCTGCGGTATCGAGGATGAGTTGCCAAACGACGTTCTCCTGGCCCGGAAGCACGAATGGCAATGGCTCGTGATGCGCATTGACGAGGTAAAGAAAGGTCTCGTCGCAAATCGGTTCCCCCTCGAAGCTCAAGACATCAATCGTGTCGCCGCACAGGAGCATCCCGAAGCAGCGAACGAGAGGTGAGTTCCATTCGTCGTCGCTCATCTCATTGCCGCCAGCATTGAACCACATGACGTCGCGAATCTCCGAGCCACGGATACGTCGCCCTTGGAAGAATTTCGGTCGACGAAAGACGGAATGATCGCGCCGGAACTGGATGAGCTTTTTCGTGAAATCGAAGAGCGCGTTTTGTTCGTCGGTGTGTTCCCAGTTGAGCCAGCTGATCTCGTTGTCCTGGCAATAGGCGTTGTTGTTGCCCTGCTGGGTGCGGGCCCATTCGTCACCGGCAATAAGCATCGGCACGCCTTGCGAGAGAAAAAGGGTGGTGAGGAAATTGCGGCGCTGCCGACGACGTACCTCGAGGATTTGGGGGTTTTCGGTCGGGCCTTCGGCGCCGCAATTCCAGGAGAGATTATTGTTGTCGCCGTCGCGGTTCTCTTCGCCATTGGCTTCGTTATGCTTCTCGTTGTAGCTGACGAGATCGTTGAGGGTGAAGCCGTCGTGCGCGGTGACGAAGTTGATGCTGGCGTAGGGCCGCCGCCCGGTGTGCTGGTAAAGATCGGGGCTACCGGTGAGTCGATAAGCCAGTTCGCCGACCTTGCCTTCGTCGCCTTTCCAAAAGCTCCGCACGGTGTCGCGATATTTCCCATTCCACTCCGCCCAGAGAACGGGAAAATTGCCCACCTGATAGCCGCCTTCACCCACATCCCATGGTTCGGCGATCAATTTCACCTGCGAGAGAATCGGGTCCTGGTGAATGATCTCGAAGAAGGCGGACAACTTGTTCACGCCGTTCATGTCGCGGGCAAGGGTAGGAGCGAGGTCGAAGCGAAACCCGTCCACCCGCATCTCGCAGACCCAGTAACGCAGGCTATCCATGACTAACTGGAGGGTGCGCGGATGGAGCAGGTTAAAGGTATTGCCGGTGCCGGTGAAATCGACGTAGAAGCGCGGGTCTTCGGGTAGGAGGCGGTAGTACGCCTGATTGTCGATTCCGCGGAAGCTGAGGGTTGCGCCAAGGTGATTCCCCTCGGCGGTGTGGTTATAGACGACATCGAGGATCACTTCGAGGCCGGCTCCATGGAGGTTGCGCACCATGGTTTTGAACTCATTAACCTGACCGCCGGTATCGCCGCTGGAGGAATACTTCGCGTCCGGGGCAAAGAAGCCGATCGAGTTGTAGCCCCAGTAGTTCGTTAGGCCGCGGTCAACCAGCGCCTTGTCGTTAATGTGGTGGTGCACGGGCAGCAACTCCACCGCCGTCGCCCCGAGATTTTTCAGGTAATCGATCGAGGCGGGATGCGCGAGACCGGCGTATGTGCCGCGCAGCTTCTCGGGGAGCGCAGGATTGAGCTTGCTGAATCCCTTGGGGTGCATCTCGTAGATGATGGAGGAATGCAACGGTGTCCGCGGCGACCGGTCGTCACCCCAGTCAAAAGAGTTATCGATCACGACCGACTTCGGCATACCCCAGGCGTCGTCGCGGAAGTCGCGCGTCAGATCTTCCGCGGGGCTGCCGACGACATAGCCAAACATCTCGTCTGCCCAGTTGACCTGGCCGGAGATCGCCTTCGCGTAAGGATCGATGAGCAGCTTGGAACTGTTGAAACGGTGGCCGCGTTGCGGATCGTAGGGACCAAAGACGCGGTAACCGTAGAGTTGGCCGGGACGCACGTCGGGCAGGAAAATGTGCCAGACCATGTCGGTGTGTTCCGTCATTGGGATGCGGATGTTTTCCTGGCGTGCATCTTGCGAATCGAAGAGGCAGAGATCGACCGAAGCGGCGGTCTCGGAGAAGAGGGCAAAGTTTACGCCATTGCCAAGCCAGGTGGCGCCGAGGGGATAGGGATAGCCAAGCCAAATTTTTACAGGAGTCATAAGGAAATGCCGCGCGTGTTTATTCCATTGGGCAGCGGCAGAAACAAGGGCCGGGTCTTTTTGCGCCTCTGACCGCGACGTCAGGCAGCACCCTTATCCTTCGACTCCCCTCAGGATGAGGGAAGAGTTACTTTTTGGTTTTGATCCCGGCCTTGCGATAGAGCGTCGCCATGCTGATCCCCAATACGCTGGCCGCTTTCTCGCGCGCGCCTTTGAACTTCGCCAGGGTGGCATCGATGTAAGCGCGCTCCTGTTCCTGCATGAATTCGTCCAGCGTTTTGCCGACCGGCAGCATTTCAACCTCGTGTTCGAGAATCTGCGGCGGGAGATCATGAGGCGTAATCATGTCGTTTTCGCACAAGGCGCAGGCCCGCTCGATTGCGTTTTCCAATTCGCGCACATTGCCCGGGTAATCGTACTGGCCGAGCGCATCGAGCGCCTTCGCCTCGATTTTCTTCAACGTGGCGCCGGTCTGCTTCGCGTGCTTGTGCAGGAAATGATTGACGAGCAGCGGCACGTCCTCGAGTCGCTCGCGCAGCGGCGGTATCTCGACCGGGATCACCGCCAGCCGGTAGTAAAGATCTTCCCGGAAACTGCCGTCGCGAAGCTTTGGCGCGAGCGCTTCATTGGTCGCGCAAACCACGCGCACATTCACCGGCACGCTTTTGTTGTCGCCCACCCGGCGCACTTCGCGCTCCTGCAAAACCCGGAGCAACTTAGTCTGAAGCGACGTCGCCATGGAGTTGACTTCGTCGAGGAAAATCGTCCCGAGATTCGCTTCCTCGAAAAGCCCGCGCTTGTCCGCCACCGCGCCGGTGAAGGAGCCCTTCTTGTGTCCGAATAACTCCGACTCGAGCAGATTCTCGGGCAGCGCGCTGCAATTGATCGCAACAAAGGGATGCTGAGCGCGGTTGCTGTTGAAATGGAGGCCGCGTGCAACCAGTTCCTTGCCGGTGCCGCTTTCGCCCTGGATGAGAACGGTGCTGTCGGTGTTCGCAACCTTGTTAATGAGGTTGTAAACCACCTGCATCTTCGGGCTCGAGCCGATGATGTTATCGAAGCTGTATTTGTGCTTCAGCTCCTTGCGCAGGTAGGTGTTTTCCCGCTGCGTCGAGTTGAACTCGAGCGCGCGCTGGATTTGCACCTGCAGCTCGTCAATCTTGAAAGGCTTTGGCACATACTGAAAGGCGCCAAGTTTCATCGCCTCGATCGCCGTGTCGACCGAAGCGTAGGCCGTCATCAAAATCACCGGCGTGCTCGCGTGGTGCTGCTTGACGTGACGCAGGACATCGAAGCCGCTGATCTTTTCCATTTTCACATCGGTGATCACGACCTGCGGATCGATCGCGCCCATCTGTTCGACGGCTTTCGCGCCCGAGCTAAAGGGGAATGCCTGGTGACCTTTTTCGCGGCAGAGTGTGACGATGACCTCTACCATTGCCGGTTCGTCGTCGATGATGATGATCTTGGCCATATTTCTCAGCGCGGAGAGTATTGCAGGATTGAGAAAAGAAAAGTCAACTTTGAGAAAACGCTGCCCGCGAATCAGGCGAGCGCGATGCCG
>JAICXG010000345.1 GCA_025980625.1 Chthoniobacterales bacterium | reverse complement strand
GCCGCCTCGGCCAGCAATCCGCTCGGCTGACCTTTCAATTGAAGAAACGGCTTCGTCTTTTCCAGGCCAAGCGCAGCCGCAAGCCGGGCGTTGTTTCCCAAGGCAGGATGGAAATCGAGCGGCAAATGCGCGCTGTAGAGCGCGAGATTTCCAGCGAGCGCAGTCTTTACGGTGCAAAAGAGCGGCCCGGTAAGCGGCCGCAGCCCGGGCCAAAACAAACCATGATGCACAATCAGCAAATCGATCGCGCGCTCGATCGCCATCTCGATCGTGTGCCGCGACGCGTCCACCGTTGCGCCAATCTTCGTCACCGCGCCCGAGTTCTCGATCTGAAGACCGTTGAGCGCGTTTGCGTAATCCTCGATCTCTGCCAGGCGCAGCTCTTCATCGGCATAACGAACAATCTCTGCGAGCGATGCCATTTCCGATCTATTTGGCAGCTTCCCGGCGGATTTGAAGTGCAAAAACACGAGGCGCGTTCCCCGCGCTGCTGTTTGTGCTTTGCCACCCAACCCCTCACCTGGCGCTTCGCGTCCTCCTCTCCCCGAGGGAGAGGATTGAGGTAGGGGCAAGTGTGGTTAACAAACTCATAACAGGCCAACACTATCAACTCCAAGCTCCGTGAAGATCATGACGCTTGACGAAGCCGCGCCGGGTGCTGACCATACTCAGCGGATGACAACATTGGAATACACCGACGCGCCCGCGACTGAATCAACCGAAGAAGCATTCACCCCGCCCACTCCCGAGACGGGGCTGCTTGAAACCGCCGAGGGCCAAGCGAGCGATCTAGTGGCGGTAGCCCTGAGTGTCATTCCCGGGCTCGGCCACGTCTACAAAGGCTATCGGCTCATCGGCATCCTTCTAATGTTTTTCGGCACTCCGATGGCGGTTGGCCTCGCGCTCCTCATCGCTACTGGCACAGCCGGCTTTGGCTTTTTCCTTCTGCCGATCTACTGGATTGCAGTCATGGTTCACGTTTGGGCAATTCCCGACCGCATCGTCCCGGCGCTCAACGACGACGGCGAACAGTACTGAGTCCGTCGGTAACAGCCGTCTTTTTCGCCGGAGTAGATGCTCCGGGATGACGAGCGCCTCGCGCGACTTATGCAGATGGGAAAGCTAACCCCGGCCAGAGTTACAGCGCACTGACGACGCATAGCTCTTGCCGGCGGGACTGATCTCGGCACTTGGAAAGCAATTGCTAAGCAAGTAACTCGCGCACGCAGCTGATGAGCCCGGCAATTGGGAAAGGCTTGAGCAGAAACTTCACTTCGCGCTCGATTAGAAAATTCCGAATCAAAGGATCGGTTCCATAGCCGGTGATAAAGATGAAGCGGTCGGCCAGGCTGGGCCGAATTTCCCGCGCCTTCAGATAAAGCTCGTCTCCCCGCAGGCGCGGCATTTTCAGGTCGCAAATGACGACGTCATAATCGTGTGCCCTGACCTTTAGAAGCGCTTCTTCGCCGTCAAAGGCAATATCGACCAGGAAATTTTCGTCGGCCAAAATCCATTGCAAGGCAGTCGCCAGTTGCTGGTCGTCATCGACCAGTAGAATGGCCTTCAGCTCGAACGTTTTCCCTCGATCCTCACCATCACCGGGCTCGGGTTTACGTTTCATCAGGTAAGTCGTGCTCCAGCAGTCGCAATGCCAGGCGTGATAATGGCAATCTGGCCCGCCGTGTCTAGTTGCAACCATCGATACTTGGCAAGCCGTGCCGGACCCGCCACCATAGTGCGACATGGCCTTGAAGTTCATCCTCGTCGGCAGCGGGTTGGCCGGCGGATTGCTCGCCACTTTTCTCGGGCGGCGTGGCTACGAAATCGAGTTGTATGAGCGGCGAGGTGATCCCCGTGAAGGCAACCTTGTTGGCGGCCGATCGATCAACCTCGCCCTCTCCACTCGCGGCATCCATGCCCTCGAGCAACTCGGGCTGGCGGATGAAGTCTTGCAGCACGCCATCCCAATGCGTGGCCGGATGATCCATGACAAGTCAGGCGCGCTCCATTTCTCCGCTTACGACCGGGATCCGACCAAATGCATCAACTCGATCGGACGCGGCGTCTTGAATACCGTTGTAATTGAAGCGGCGCAGCGCCATCCCAACGTGCGGGTAAGGTTTAACCACCGCTGCAATGACGTCGACCTGGACGCGCCGACGGTTCATCTCGTGAACACCGCGACCGGTGAGCTGGTGGAGGCGCGCGCCGACACGGTGATCGGCGTCGACGGCGCGTTTTCGGCGGTGCGGCGTTCTATGCAGCGACTGGACCGCTTTGAGTACCAGCAGAGTTATCTCGCCCACGGTTACAAGGAACTCACAATCCCGCCGGCGGCGGATGGCTCGTGGCAAATGGAAAAGAACGCGCTCCATATCTGGCCGCGCAAGAGTTTTAT
>JAICXG010000188.1 GCA_025980625.1 Chthoniobacterales bacterium | reverse complement strand
GCGGCTCGGCTTTTGTCACCACGCACTGGAGCATAGTGCTGGAGGCGCAAGGCGAGGCTCCCGCGGCACAAGAAGCGCTGGAAATACTCTGCCGGACGTACTGGCGGCCCATTTTTAGTTTTCTACAGCGACAGGGTTTCAAGCCGTCCGAGGCGGAGGATATTACTCAGGGGTTCTTCGCATCATTATTCGAGCGCGGAAGCCTAAAGGCTGTCCGCAAGGAAAAGGGACGCCTTCGTTCGTACCTCCTTCGAGCGCTAAAATATTTTCTGGCCGACGAACGGCGGCGTGCGATGGCCATTAAAAGAGGAAAAGGACTGCGTCTCATTCCATTGGAAGAACTGCGTGCCAACGAGCGGATCGAGATGGAGCCTGCGGACCCGCTTACTGCCGAAATGATTTACGAACGCCGCTGGGCATCGACGGTATTGGAACGCGTGCTCAGCCGATTAAAGGATGAATATCGAGCGGCAGGTAACGCTGCGTTGTTCGACTCTTTGAAGCAATTGCTGCCGGACGAACCGGGAGCGCCGTCACGGGTCGAGATCGCCGCGCAATTCGGCATGACCGAAAATGCGCTGCGACAGGCGTTTTATCGGTTTCGACAGCGCTGTCAATCGCTGCTGCGCGAAGAAATTGCCCACACCGTTGCGAACCCTGGCGACATTGAGGACGAATTGCGGCATCTCATCGCAGTAACCAGAGGGTAACGTGTAAGAGAATTTTCCGAAGTACAACAGGGAGAGTGTGCGCCTGGCTCTCCGGCAATGATCAGGATCATCAGAATTTGCCGAAAGTGCGGCGCGAAGATTTTTTCCGATGCGCCAGAAGGACTCTGCACCGGTTGCGTGTTGGAAGCCACGGTTGGCGCTAACAGCGACGACGGCTCCGCTGGAGACGTTAAAGTGACTGGAATGAGTCGAGCGTCTGATGGGAACAAGTCGGCGCACATTGCTCAGATGCTTGGCGAACTCGGCGATTACGAATTGCTGGAGGAAATCGGTCGCGGCGGTCAGGGCGTTGTGTTTCGTGCGCGGCAAAAGAGTCTCAATCGCACAGTCGCTTTGAAAGTAATTAGCCTTGGTCAGTGGGCGAGCAAAGCGCACCTGAAACGCTTTCGCCTTGAAGCCGAAGCCGCAGCGCGTTTGGAGCATCCGGGCATCGTGTCGATTCACGAAGTCGGCGAGCGCGACGGGTCTTGTTACTTCAGCATGAAGTTCGTCGAAGGCGGACAACTAGACGAAGTCGTCAGGCGCGCACCGATGTCGATCCGGCAGGCGACGGAATTGATCGCGAAGGTCGCGCGCACTGTTCATTACGCGCATGAACACGGAATTCTTCATCGCGACATCAAACCGGGGAACATTCTTCTGGATGGAAAAGGCGAACCGCACCTCACTGACTTCGGACTGGCGCAGCTGGTGGAAACGGAGAGCACGATGACGCGCACGCTGGACGTACTGGGGACACCCAGTTACATGGCGCCAGAGCAAGCAATGGGGAACAATGCCGCAGTCGGCAGCGTCACAGATGTCTATGGACTTGGCGCAGTGCTTTACCAATTACTCACCGGCCAGCCGCCCTTTGCTGGGGGGGCAACCTACGAGACGATCAAGTTGTTGCTGGATACTGAGCCGAAGCAACCGCGCCTGTTGAATCCGAAGATAGATCGCGATCTCAGCACAATCTGCCTCAAGTGTTTGGAGAAAGATCCAAAGCGCCGTTACTCATCCGCTCTTGCACTAGCGGGAGACTTAGAGCGTTGGCTAAAGCATGAGCCAATCTTAGCGCGACACACTGGAATCATAGGCCGCAGCAGAAAGTGGGCGCGGCGTAATCCTAGTAGCGCGCTGCTTGTGGCATGTCTCGTCGCGTTGGCAACAGCTGCTGCCTGGATCCTTTGGAAAAGTGAATTGATCCCACAACCTGTAACAACCGGAATCGCCGTTCTGCCGTTTGAAAACCTGAGCACCGACAAAGAGAACGCCTTTTTTGCCGACGGCGTTCAAGACGACATTTTAACCAAACTGGCGAAAGTCGCGGACCTGAAAGTGATTAGCCGCACTAGCGTGATGCAATATCGCGGCAAACAGGATGTGCGCCGGATTGGCAATGCGCTACGTATCTCGCACGTCTTGGAAGGAAGCGTACGCCGAGACGGAGCGAGAATTCATTTGAATGCGCAGTTGATTGAGACCCGAACTGACACGCACATCTGGGCGGAAGAATATGATCGCGAGCTAAGCCAGATGTTCTCTATTCAGAGCGAGATTGCGCAAAAAGTTGCCGTTCAGCTTCACGCGAAAATTTCGGCTTCCGAGAAACTCGCCATCGAGAGCAAGCCAACCGCTGATGTAGTAGCCTTCGATCTTTACACGCGGGGCAAAAATATTCTGCTAGAGGAGTACAATCAAACAAAAGCAACGTCCTTGGAGGCGGTCGATCTCCTGAACCAGGCCGTGGCGCGTGATCCATCATTTCTCGATGCCTACTGCCAGCTCACTTACGCCCACGACTGGCTTTATTTCAGTGGCTTAGACCACACTCCTCCGCGGCTGGCGTTGGCAGAATCAGCCATCCAAGCGGCGGTTCGCCTTAATCCCAACGCTGGTGAAACGCACCTCGCGCGCGCGCACAATCTCTTTCGGGGCTATCGGGATTATGACGGCGCACTGGCCGAGTTGGAAATCCCCCGCCGGACTTTGCCCAATGATTTCCGCGTACCGCGGCTAATGGGTCTGATTCAGAGGCGTCGGGGACATTGGGAAGACTCCATCCGAAGTTTCCAGCGCGCGGTTGAGCTCAACCCACGCAACATGGAGACAAGGGTGAATATAATGACCGATTACACATTCTTGCGGCGCTATGCTGACCTAAAATCTGCGCTGGCGAGCACGTTGGCCGCTTTTCCGAACGATTTGGAGACGGCGTATTGGCCAGCGTACGTGGAGTTTCAGGCAAAAGCCGACACTCGGCCGCTGCATCAAATGATCGATTCAATCCGAGCCACAAATCCCACTACAACGCCGGACATCGCTGAGTGGTGGCTCGCTTGCGCACTGGCCGAGCGCAATGCCCCTGCCGCAAAAAACGCTTCAGATGCGAAGGGCGAAAATTCAATCGACTTGGGTGGCGAGGTTTTCTTAAGTCGCTCATTTGTAGAAGGTCTTATAGCGCGCATGACGAAAGACGAAGCCAAGGCACAGGCAGCTTTTGTCGCTGCACGCACGGAGCAACAGAAAGTGGTGCAAGCCCAGCCCAATGACAGCGAGGCATTGGGCCTCCTTGGGTTGATCGACGCCTATCTCGGGCGGAAAGAGGAAGCGCTGCGCGAAGGCCGGCGTGCAGTCGAGCAGGTGGCAAAGGATCCAATCGAAGGAGTCCGTCGGATGGCAAATTTGGCCATAATCGCCGCCTGGGTGGGCGACAAAGATCTCGCTTTTGAACAGCTGGAGAGCATCATCCATCTCCCAAGCCCTCTCAGCTATGGTGGCCTGAAATTGTTCCCGTGGTGGGACCCTCTACGAGGCGATCCCCGATTTGAGAAACTCCTCGAAGAAGCGAAGCAGCCGGTCGTGCTGAAATAGCATCTGTAGTGGCGGGCCTGTCGTCCGCATCTCGCGCAATGCAGCTGACATGGCTGCCTCTACAGTCCTAATCCGCTCAATCTGCGGTTTGTCCTGATTTGCCGCTGCCACGTTTTAACGACTCAACGCGGCGAAGCCAAGTTTCCGCGTAACGCACCGCAAAACTTTACGAAGTACCGCGGTGAAGGGCCAGCCGACTTCGCCAAGGCTACGACGGCCAAGGAAAGACGGAAGGCCAAAACGGCAAACAACAGGAACAAAAGGAAAATCAAAATATGAAAAACCGAAACGTAAATTGGAGGACCACAATTCCAGCCCTTTTTATGGTGCTGGCATTTAGTTGCCTCTGTTCAGTCACAGCGCAAGCAGGAGGAACTCAACGGCCCACAATCGTGGGCACATGGCATGTCCAGGTTTTCTTCGACCCTGGGCACACACAACTACTCTTCGAAAGTTACAAGCAATGGCACAGCGACGGCTTGGAATTCGAATCCGCCGACCTTGGCCCTGGCGTGTTGTGCGTGGGGACTTGGAACCAGGTGGCACGCGATACGGTGAGCCTCTACCACGTAGGATGGACCTACGGCAACCCTGCTGGGACTTTCAGATTCGTGTGGACCGAAACGGAAACCTTGAGCCGCGACGGCAACAGTTACGATGGGGCCGGTCAGATAACGTACTACGACGAAAATGGAAACCAAGTCGGGGATCCGCTCCCGACCTACCCCCATGCGACGCGTCTTCCACCGCAGTGATCAATCAAATAGCACCGCAGACAAGTAAATAATCCCGCAGGAGAGCCTCTTCGGAGGCGAAAACGGTCCGGAGAGGCTCTTCTGGTATTTGGATGAATGTCCACTGTATGAAAACCAAGATCCCCATTCTGCTGTTGTCGCTTGGCGCGGCAATTTGCACTGCGCAGGCAAGCAGCTCGCAGATTGGCCGCGAAGTGGCTCTGGCGACGCATCTATCACGGTGAGGAAACCAGCTCTCTGTGCCACAACTGATCTAGCATGGCCGCAAGATCTTCTCAGCGGGCTTTTCCTAGTGCAGGGAGCGGAATGACGCAAAAAGTTTTGCGCCTCCGCCTAACGAAAAATATTCGCGAGTGCCTGGCGCACGATCCGGCCGGTTTTTTCGATCTGCTCGGGCTGGTGAGCGGTGGAAATGAATCCAGTCTCGAACTGCGAGGGAGCGAAGTAGACGCCGGCCTCAAGACAGTCGTTAAAGAAGCGCGCGAACCTGGCGATGTCGCTCCGTTTTGCGGCGCCGAGGTTCGTCACGGGGCCCGCGGTAAAGAAGAGGCAAAACATCGAGCCGATGCGATGGAAGCTGGCTTCCGCTTTGGTTTTGCCTAACGACTCGCGGGTTGCGCGCTCGAGCTGGGCACCGAGACTCTCTAGCAGTTTCCATCCATTAATGCGCTCCAATTCACGAAGCTGGGCAAGACCCGCGGCCATCGCGAGCGGGTTGCCCGACAGGGTTCCCGCCTGGTAAACCGGCCCGAGGGGCGAGAGCTGATCCATGATCTCGGCGCGTCCACCGAACGCGCCGACCGGGAGTCCGCCGCCGATCACTTTGCCGAGCGCGGTCAGATCGGGCGTGATTCCATAGATTTCCTGCGCCCCGCCGCGCGCTACCCGGAAACCGGTCATGACTTCATCGAAAATGAGGAGCGCACCGTGCCCTGTACATTCGGCGCGCAGGCCTTCGAGGAAACCAGGTTCCGGAAAATAAAGTCCGGCGTTGGCCGGGATCGGTTCGAGAATGACGGCGGCGATCTGGTTGCGATGATTGCGGAACGCGGCGCGCACCGCTGCGAGATCGTTGAAGGGCAGCGCGATCGTCAGTTCGGCGAACTCGTTAGGCACGCCCGCGCTGTCGGGTTGTCCATGAGTGAGCGCGCCGCTTCCGGCATGAACGAGCAG
>JAICXG010000050.1 GCA_025980625.1 Chthoniobacterales bacterium | reverse complement strand
TAGCGATTGCTGAAAGAAGCCGGTGCCGTCGTCATCTGCGGTATGAAGACCGAGCTTCGCCTAGTGCCTAACGAAAATTCCGAAACCATCGGTGGACAGTCCTGCGCCGACGGTGCGAAAGCTCTTTTCCGGAGTCACCTCGAGCAAGGTTACCGCGAGACCAACCGCTTCTTCTCAGGGCTGCTCCTGCTCGAGTGCCTGGTCTTGATCGTCGTCGGATTTCTCGTCGCACACGCTGACGTGCACCGGCCATTGGGAGCGGAGAACTGGCATACTTGGGGGCCGGTGGTTTTTGGAATTGTGGTTTCCTTCGGCGCGATCGCGCTGACGCGTCTTTGGCCCGGAGCGATCGTGACGCGCTTCGCGATTGCGGCCACCCAGATGTTGCATTCCGAGTTGCTCGTCATGCTGAGCGGGGGCCGGTGGGGGACGCACTTTCATGTTTTTTGCTCGCTCATCATTCTTTCTTTGTATCGCGATTGGCGCGTGTTCGCCCCGGCGACGCTCGTCGTCGTGACGGACCATTTTTTGGCCGGCACGTTCTGGCCTGGATTGCCTGGCGCCGCCGTTGCGAACAGCGGTTGGCAATCGCTCCCGCATTTCACCTGGGTTTTGATTGCGGATATCATTCTTGCCATTTCCTGTGTGCGCGCCGTGCGGGAAATGAGGGCGAGGGCCAATCGCGCGGCCGCTTCGGAATCGAGCGAACGCAGTTTCCGGCAGATCTTTGAGGAGGTGCCGATCGGGATGGCAGTGGTGGGAATGGACGAGCGTTACCGGGAAGCAAACACGACTTTCCGCCGCATGCTCGGCCTCACGCCTAACGAGTTGATCGGGCGCACGCCTTTTGATTTCACTCATCCAGACGATATGGAGGCGACCCGGCAGACGATGCGCATCCTGCTCCACTCGCGCGAAAGCCACCGGATCGAAAAGCGCTACCTGCGGAAGGATGGCGGAATCCTCTGGGCGAAGCGAACGAGCTGTCTGATGCGCGATCACACCGGGCGGCCGCTGCATTTTCTGACCACGGTGGAGGACATCACGGAATGGAAGAGCGCGCAGGAAGCGCTCCACAAGCAGGCAGAGCGCCTGGCTGCAAGTCAGCACGCCAACCAACTCATCATGGACAATTCGCGGGACGTGATTTGCAGCCTCGACTCGCAAGGCCGCTTTCTTTCGATCAGCGCGGCGTGCGAGCGGCTCTGGGGTTACAACGCGGAGCAATTGATCGGGCGCTGTTATCTGGTGCTCGTCCATCCGGAGGACCGTGCGCCCTCCAAAGCGATGGAAGAGAGCACGCGGTCGGGCGCAAAGGTGACCGATTTCGTGAATCGCTGCGTCCGTCCCGATGGCAGGATCGTTGATGTCCTTTGGTCGGCGAGCTGGTCGGAAGCCGAGGAAATGCTCTTCTGCGTGGCGCGCGACGTCACGGAACAGCAGCGAATCGAGCGGGAATTGCGCGACGCAAAGGACGCTGCCGACCGGGCGAATCGCGCCAAGAGTGAATTCCTTTCGCGGATGAGTCACGAATTGCGCACCCCGCTCAATGCCATCCTGGGTTTCGGCCAGCTGCTCGAGCACCGGGATCCGCGGCCCGCGCAGCGTCCACATCTCCATTACATCCTGAGTGCTGGTCACCATCTATTGGAATTGATTGACGAAGTACTCGACATCAGCCGGATTGAAGCGGACCGGATGCGACTTTCCCTTGAGCCGGTGAGCGTGGAAGCGGCGGTGAAGGAAGCGATTGAGTTGATCAAACCGCTCGCGAACGAACATCGCGTTCACCTCTTCACTCCTCCTGAGGAAGACTTGACTGCTTTTGTTTTGGCCGATCACCAGCGATTGAAACAGGTGCTGCTCAACCTGCTTAACAACGGAGTGAAATACACCGCGGAAAACGGGGCGGTGATGGTGCAATGCACCTGTGAGGATGAAAGGGTGCGAATCACCATTCACGACACGGGTATGGGCATCGCTCCGGAAAAACTCGAGCGGGTCTTCACGCCATTCGATCGGCTTGGCGCGGAGCAATCACGCGTGGAAGGCACCGGGTTGGGGCTGGCACTTTCGCAACGTTTGATCCACGCAATGCGCGGGAGGATCGGGGTAGAAAGCAAAGTGGGCGAAGGGTCAAGCTTCTGGTTCGAGGTCGCGCGAACCGAGTCGCCACTTCGCACGGTCGCGCCGGATAGCGATCCTCCGACGGGCGCACGGTTGCAGGGAGCTTTGAAGCGACGCTCGATTCTCTATATCGAGGACAACCTTTCCAATCTCAACCTCGTCGAACAGCTCCTGCGAGAAGAACCCGGGGTCGAATTACTCATCGCGATGCAGGGTCGGCTCGGGCTCGATCTGGCGCGCCAACGTTCACCCGATCTTATCCTCCTCGATCTCCATCTGCCGGACATGCCGGGGGCCGACGTGCTCGCCGATTTGCAGGCGAACGAGGCGACACGGCGCATACCTACGGTCGTGGTGAGCGCGGATGCGACCGCTGGGGAGTTCCAACGGGTGATGGAAGCCGGAGCGCGCGATTACATCACAAAGCCAATCGATGTTTCGCATTTTTATCGAGTCGTGGAGCAGAATACAGGGAACCGGGGAGAATGCGCGCCTGCCTGAGCTTGAGGCTGGCAGCGAGTAAGTCCGCAGACTCCCGGATTGAAGTGCGGCCCGATTGAGCCGGACTGGCTGGCGTCTCAAAACGTAACGGCCCGAACTTTTTCCTCGCCATCCGCTTCTCAGATTTCTATCGTCCGCTTTTCCGAAATGATTCAACGCGATTATCTCATCATCGGCAGCGGCATCGGGGGAGCGAGCGTCTGCGAGGCCATCCGGCAGTATGACAAAAAAGGCTCCGTCACACTCGTCGGGAGTGAGACTTTTTATCCCTACAAACGCTGGATGCTCTCCAAACAATTCCTCCGCGATAAGACGCCGGCGCCAAAGAAACTGACGTGCCTGGAAGAAGATTGGTTTGCTGCCCACAAGATCGAGACGCGCTTCGGCACGGTTGTGACGCAATTCAATATCGATCGCCGGCTCGCGGTGCTCGGGAACGGGGAGACGATCGAGTTTAAGAAAGCCTGTCTCGCGATGGGAAGTCGACCGGTTCGTCCGTCGGTCGCTGGGATCGGGCTCGGAAACGTGATTTACCTGCGCACGATCCGTGACGCGCTCGCCCTGCGAGAGATGGCCCAATCGGAAAAAATGATTGTCGTGGTGGGAGGCGGACTGCTCGCGTGCGAAACGGCGGCCAGTTTGCGCCAGAGCAAGTTAAAGGTGGCGGTGATGCATCGAGGCAAAGCACTGTTGAACCGCTATCTCGACCCGGAGACTGCGACCTGGGTGACGGAAGAATTTGGGAAACATGGAGTGTCCTTGCTCCTCGGCTCAGCCCTGAACGGGTTCGAAGGCAAAACCGTCCTGCGTAACATTCAGACCAAAAGCGGCGAACGTGTGCCGGCCGGGGTCGCAGTCGTGGCTTGTGGTTCGGAGCCGAGTCTCGATATCGTGCGCAACACGCCGCTCTCGGGTCCGCACGGTTCGCCTGTCTCGGAATATCTCGAGACGGAAGAGAAGGGCATTTATGCCGTGGGCGACCTGGCATTTTACCCCGATCGTCTGATGGGCGGAATGCGCCGGCAGACGCATTGGGAGAATGCGCGCGAGCAAGGTCTGATCGCGGGAGCCAACATCACGGGTAAGAAGCGGCAACGCTACGAGCAGATTCCCTATTTCTGGACCGAGATGTTTGATTTGAAGTTCGATTTTGTCGGCGACTTCGTCCTTCCGCCGACGCGGATCGAGCTGAACGGCGCCTATTCGAAAGGGCGCTTTATCCTCCGCTATTTCCAAGGCGAAAAATTGCGCGGAATTGTTCTCTGCCGGCACAGCGCGAGCGATGTGGAATCGGCGAAGAACGAGCTGCGCCAGGCAGTCGCGAAATAAATCGCGCTAAAGATCGGCCGGCAGGTCGAGCGATTGGTTACGGACTTGCACGAGTTTCCAATCCCACGGGCGCCAGCTCTCTTTGCGCCAACGGAGTTCGAACGGCGTCGTTAGGCGATTGATCCGCTCGACCATTTCCGGCGTAATCTCGGCGCCGCTCCCGGCGATCCGGATCTTTGCGCTCCACATGGCGAGCGGCTCTTCCACTCGCACTTGCGGCGTTTCGGCGGTGATCGTTAGGCTGGAAAAAGGTCGGAGAGCGATCCGGAGGCGTGCAAGCAGGAGCGCACGGTCATCGTTCCAGTCGTCGTGATAATCGGCGGTGATGAAGTCTCCGATTGCCGCCCAGTTCCACTTTTCAACCTGCGCGATCAGGTGCTGGCTGTGGAGCCGCACCTGGTTTTCGGACGACCAGAGATGAGCGAGCCAGAGCCCGAGCGCGAGGGCAAATAATCCCCCGGCGTAAAACCAATTCCTGAAGGTCGAATCCACGGCACGAAACGTGCAGATAGTGGCTTCAATTTGTCACGCCATTTTCCACGATGTTTGATCATGATGATTTGAAATGGCTCGCCGCGCAGGCGACCGAGCTGAACACTCTCCTCCAGCAAGTCTGCCGTTACTCCGATGAGGTGCGACGACATGCCGGTGAAGCCCGCTACCTCGCGCTGTTGAACACCCGCGTCGAGCTGGCGGCGCGCAAATCGCAGGAGCTTTTCGATCGCGTTACCGGTCGCATCCTGACCGGTGTGGGCAACGGCACTCCGGCCTTTGCCGAACCAGTGAATCGCATTGCCGGGATTGGCGCGGCGCCCCAGACCGGCGTGTTCGTCAAGATTCCTCTCGGCGAAATCGGCCTGAGCGGCCAAACCGGCCAGCAATCGTGCGGGCCCGAAATTCGCAATCCGCGCGGCGAGCGCGAGCTAATCCTGCTCGTCGATGATGACGAGGAATTGCTCGAAAACACGAGCACGCTGCTTGAGTTTGAGGATTACCGCATCGTCACCGCCAGGACCGGGCCGGAAGCGCTCCGCATTTATCGCCAGATGGGGAAAGAGATCGCGCTCGTGATCCTCGATTATTTCCTCCCGGTATTGGATGGCGATGCCGTTTTTGACGAGCTGAAGGCAATGGATCCCGAGGTGCGCGTTGTTCTAAGCAGCGGGTTCAGCGAACAGGTCCAGCTTGGAAATATGCTGGCGCGCGGGCTGCGCGGCTTCATCCCGAAGACCTACACGCATCAAAAGTTGATCGAGCAAATCCGCCTCGTGCTCGACGCCTAACGAGAAGTGAACGCACCAGGAGGACCAGACCGGCGACAATGAATCCCGCCGCATTGGCATCAATTTAGCTTTGGTGGGGGTGGTTCTGCATGGCCCGGATTGACGCATTTTTCAAACTCATGGCCGAGGAGAAGGCCTCTGACCTCCACCTCGCGACGAACAATCCGCCCATTCTCCGGATCAACGGCGACCTCGTTCGCGTCGATTACCCGCCGCTCCACAATGACGAGCTCAAGATGATGGTCTACGAGATCGCTCCCGAGGCCAAGATCAAGGTGTTCGAGGAAACTTCCGACGTCGATTTCGGCTATGAAGTGCCGGGCATGGCGCGTTATCGCGCAAATTTTTTCCAGCAAAAATACGGCATCTCCGCGGTCTTTCGTCTCATCCCGAGCAAGGTGATGACGGTGGAAGAGCTGGGACTTCCGCCAGTCCTGAAGAAGTTCCCACTTCTTAAAAAAGGTCTGATACTCGTTACCGGTCCGACCGGGTCTGGCAAATCAACCACCCTCGCCGCGATGATGGATTACGCCAATCTCCAGCGGCACGACCACATCATCACGGTCGAAGACCCCATTGAGTTTGTGCATCGCAGCCAGAATTGCCTCGTCCAGCATCGCGAAGTGGGCACGCACACCCGCTCCTTTGCCAGCGCGCTCCGCGGCGCACTGCGCGAGGATCCGGACATCCTGCTCGTGGGCGAAATGCGCGACCTCGAGACAATCGAACTCGCGCTCACCGCCGCCGCCACCGGTCATCTCGTTTTCGGAACTCTGCACACTTCCAGCGCGGCCAAGGCCGTCGACCGCATCATCGACGTCTTCCCGACGGACCAGCAAAATCAGATTCGCACCACCCTGGCGGAGTCACTAAAGGGCGTGGTCGCACAAAATCTTTTCAAGCGCATCGACAAGCCGGGGCGCGTCGCTGCTCTCGAAGTGCTGGTCGTCGATATGGCGATCGCGAATCTCATCCGCGAGGGCAAGACGCACCAGGTTCCCGGCATGATCCAGGTTGGGAAAAAGAAAGGCAACCAGCCGTTCGACGACACCATTATGGAACACCTGCGACAGATGCGGGTTTCGCCCGAAGAAGCTTACGAAAAGGCGGTCGACCGCAAGAAATTCCGCCCCTTTCTCAAGACTCCGCCGGCGGACGATTTTGAAGACTAGCGTCGGCCGAAAATGAGAGCACCCGATCTTGACCGCATTCTCGCGGCGATGTTGAAGACATACGATGGCATCTCCGATCTCAACTTCAGCGTCGGTCATCCGCTTCAGGTCGAAGACTTCGGCGAGCTAAAGGCGGTTCATATCGATCCGCCGCTTGAACGGCTCACCCCGTACCAGACGGAACATCTCGCGCTTACTCTGATACAAGGCGACCGCCGGCTGATGCGGCAATTGGCGGTCGAAGGCTCCTGCGATTGCAGCTATTCGCTCCCCGATGAGGCGCGTTTCCGCGTGAATATTTTCCGCCAACGCGGCCAGTTCGCGATTGTCATGCGCAGGCTTCAGGCCTCGGTCCCATCGCTTGCCTCACTCCAGCTGTCGCCGATTTTCGAAGACATTGCCCGGGAGAAAAACGGGCTCGTCCTTGTCACCGGCCCAACCGGGAGCGGCAAGACCACTACCGTGGCCGCGCTTCTCAACGCAGTGAACGAGAAGCAGGCAGTCCACGTCGTCACGCTCGAGGACCCGATTGAATTTTTTCACCAGCCGGCCCGCGCCACTTTCAATCAGCGCGAGCTCGGGTCGGATTTTCAGAATTATCCCGATGGGTTGCGCGCCGCTCTCCGCCAGGCGCCCAAAGTCATCCTCGTGGGTGAAATGCGCGATCGTGCGACGGTCGAGATCGCGCTCATGGCGGCAGAGACAGGTCACCTCGTCGTGAGCACGCTCCACACCATCGACGCCGGGCAGTCGATCAACCGGATCCTTGGCATGTTCTCGTTAGGCGAAGAAAAGCAGCTCCGGTTGCGGATTGCCGATAGTCTTCGCTACGTCGTGAGCCAGCGTCTTGCGCCCAAAATCGGCGGCGGCCGGCGGCTTCTTACCGAGATCATGGGGCACAATCTGCGCACCCGTGAAACCATTGCCCTGGGCGAAAACGAAATTCGCAATCTCTACGACATCATCGAGGCGAGCTCGCCCTACGGCTGGTGCACCTTCGACCAGTCGATTCTCAACGCTTTCGACGCCGGGGAGATCAGCGAGGAAACCGCCCGCCTCTTCGCCTCAAAAAAGGGTCGCGTCACGCGCGGGATCGATCTCATCCAGAAAGCGCGCGGCTTTGATAACAGCAGCGACACCGGGCTGCGGCTCGATATCGCCGTCGATGCTTTTCGTTAGGGCAAAGTCATGCGTCCCGCCACTGACCACGATATCTTCGATCTCGGCGACGAGACAGCTTTGGTCTGCATCGATCACCTGCCATACCAGAAAAAAATCGTTCCGCAGCTGACCGACCTCGGCTACAAGGTGCACCTCGGGCTTTTCGAGGAGGACGTCCTGCTCAAGCTCGCGACCTACAACTACAACATCGTCGTGGTTTACGAAAACTTTAAGGGCGCGAGGGCGGACGAGAACCCGATCCTGCGTGCGCTGGTCAAGCGCTCCGGCGCGCTCCGGCGCGAACATTTTGTTGTCCTGCTCAGCCAGCGCGCCTTGACTAACGACGCGATGAGCGCCTTCACCCAAAGCGTCGATCTCATCGTCAACATTGCTGATTTGCCGAATTTTAAGCCCGTTCTGCGTCGGGCCGCGGCGCATCATCAGGAGCTTTATCTTCCCTTTCGCGAAACTCTGCGGGCCGTGCAGGGCAGGCGCGTTTAGTACATCCCGCCGCCCTCCTCTGGTGGCGCGAGAATTTTCCGAAACGGCGGTTGCAGCCATTTGTCAGGGCGTGGTAATTTTTGCCCCCGCACCACATGAGGTTTATTGAATGGGTTCGTTTCACCTGGGACTTGGAGAAGCTTCCGACACTCACGGCCGCGCTCCCCGAGCATTATCACATCGCGCTCGCCGGGCGCGCTGACGAAAAGGAACTGCGCGCCCTGCTCGCGCGCTCCTTCGCCCACGATGCTTCCTGGGGCGACGCCATTCACGACGTCAAAGCGATGCTCGATGAATGGCTTGAGCAAACCTTCGCGCCCGAGCCGTCGAACAACCTCTGCCTCGCGCTCCGTCATGGCGCGCGCATGATCGGCGCTGCCATCGTCGTGCCCAATCCGCTGGCCGAAGATCATCTCGCGCCCGGCCCCTGTGTGCAGATGGAATATCGCAACCGGGGTCTCGGCACCGCGCTTCTCGCCGAGGCCTTGCGCCAATTGCAGGCCGCTGGATTGCAACGCGCTGTTGCCATCACGCGCCGGAATGGACCGGTGGCGAGATTTCTTTACCCGAAATTCAACGGCACCGTGCTCGAGGGAACGAGCCCGCTTCTCGCCGCCTGATCGCGACTCGTTGGGCTAGGCGCGCCGCTCAACCCTTCGTCGCGGGCGGATATTCGGGCGGGGAGTAGACGTTGAACGTGACCGCGTCACCGTCGCTTCGATTTTGAAAACGGTGCTTGGTGCCCGCCGGGATCACAACAATGTCCCCCTGCTTCAGGCGACGCTTTTCACCTGCGACTTCGGCTTCCACTTCACCCTCGAGCACAAGCAAAACCTGTTCGCTTTTCTCATGCGCATCAGGCGAAGGACCGCTCGCTCCGCCCGGCTTGAGCGTCATCACCGCCGTCTGACTTTTCTCGCAGGTTTGCAGCACTTCGAACCACGCGGTTGCGTCGCTGATCTTGGCCGTGTTCACGCAAGAAGCATCGTTCGCCTTCGCGGTTTGTCATCGCGAGCCGGCGAAGTGCGGCGAGGGACCTCCCAAAGTGGTTGCAGATTCTGCTCTTTTGCAACGCGTGGTGAACGCCTGCGAGAGCCTTCGCTTTCGCTCGGGATGACGGCGCGAACTCGCCTAACGAATGATCCCGCGCTCGCTCCCTTCGATGAACTGCACCATCGCCTGCACTTCTTCGCTCGCGCCAAACTTCTCGCGTAATTCCGCCAGCGCCTGCCCGGTGTTCAAGTTCGCCCGGTAAATCGATCGAAAGGCTTCTTTGATCAGTTTGATTTTCTCCGGCCCAAATCCCGCCCGCTCCAACCCGACCTGGTTGATCCCGCGCACCTCCGCCGGGTTGCCATCAGCAATCATAAAGGGCAGAACATCCTGCACGATCTTGGAACACCCGCCCGTGATGGCGAAGCGCCCGATCCGGCAAAATTGATGGACCGCAGTCAGCCCGCCGATGACGGCGTGGTCGCCCACCTGCACATGCCCGGCGAGCGTCCCGTTGTTCGAGAAAACGACCGCGTCGCCGACCGTGCAATCATGCCCGATGTGGGAGTAGGCGAGAAAGTTGCCGCGACTGCCGACCCGCGTTTTTCCACTCGCGGCCGTGCTCCGGTTGATCGTGACGAATTCACGAAAGGTATTCTCGTCGCCGATCTCGAGATAAGTCGGTTCGCCACGGTACTTCAGGTCCTGCGTTTGCTGTCCGATCGAACAGTAGGCGTAAAACTTGTTAGCGCGCCCGGCGGTGAGCGGTCCGCAAAGCGTGACGTGATGTTGCAGCCAGCAGGTTTCGCCTAACGACACGCTCGCGCCGACGATGCAGTACGGCCCGACGACCGTGCCGCTCCCGAGTTGCGCTGCCGGATCGACAATCGCGGTCGGATGAATTTCGATGCCGGACATTTTAGGCAGAATCACGAATGACGAAGTCGGAAGCAGAAAGCGCGAACTTAGCGGCCGCATTCGTCATTTCGCTCATTGATCGATGAACGTGAACATCAGTTCGCCTTCCGAGACGACCGCATCGTTCACCACACAGCGGCACATCGCTTTCGCCAGTTTGTTGCCACGCGATTTCGTCAGTTCGGCGTGAATGAAGAGCGTGTCACCGGGAAAAACCGGCTTGCGAAATTTCACGCCGTCCGCACTCATAAAGTAGCCGACCCGGCTCGCGCTTTTGCTGATCCGCATCATCAAGACACTCGCCACCTGGGCCATCGCTTCGACCTGTAACACGCCCGGCATCACCGGATGCCCCGGAAAATGCCCCTGGAAAAACGGTTCGTTAATCGTGACCGACTTGACCCCGAGAATCTTCGTTTCGCCCTCGAACGAAACAATCCGATCGACCATCAGAAACGGATAGCGGTGCGGCAGAATGTTCATGACCCCGTTAATGTCGAGGCCGCCTTCGCCGGCCGGGAAATTGCGCTGCGGGAGCATGGCGATGGTGCGCTCGTGCGCCCTGGCCAGGGCCCGCGCAAGATCGGTGTTGACCGCGTGACCCGGTTTTACGGCAACGACGTGCCCGCGAATCGCGCGAGGGAAGAGGGCGAGGTCGCCAATCATGTCGAGGATTTTGTGCCTGACGAACTCGTCCGGAAAGCGGAGCGGCTCCTTGCTCAGGACCGATTCTCCCCTAACGACGATCGCGTTTTCGAGGCTGCCGCCTTTGATCAGGTTCTTGTCCATCAGGGGCTGGACGTCCTCGTAGTACACAAAGGTGCGGGCAGGGGCGATTTCGTTCTCGTAAATCGCGGGCGTGATCGGTGTCGAAAAAAATTGCGTGAAGCGATTGTTCGGTCCGGCCTGGGTGCAGGAGATGCGAAATTCATCATCGGGCAGAACGATGACGAGGGAACCGTTTTTTGTTTCCACCGAGATCGGCTCACGCACATGAAAGATTGGCCGCGGCGCTTCCTGCGCGACCACGCCGGCCTTGCGAATCGCCTCGACGTAAGCGAGCGCGCTCCCATCGCCGATCGGCGGTTCGTTCGCATCCATCTCGACGAGCGCGTTGTCGATCTCGAGTGCGCAGAGCGCGGACAGCACATGTTCGACCGTGTGTATGCGCAGCGAGCCTTCGCCGATCGTAGTGGCGCGCTCGACGGTTTTCACATTCGCGATCGTGGCGTCGATCGTCGGCTCGTCCTGGAGATCTTTGCGTTTGAATTTGATCCCGTGATCGACCGGCGCCGGTTGGATTTTGAGAGAAACTCTGGCGCCGGTATGCAGGGCGGTGCCACTGAGGGAAGCGCCTTTGGCGAGAGTGTGCTGGAATTCGACGGCGGCAGCCATGGGCGCTTACCTAACAGAAACTGGCACCGCTCGCCAGTCGGCTTATGCCTCTGGCTGGGACGCGTTCGATTCGTCAGGCGGAGCAGCTTCCTGCAATCTCGAGACTCTTCCCGCGCCAGCTTTCCAACGCCTCACGCCTAACGACCGAGCGGAGTTGTGATGTTCGTGCCCGGCGGAGGAGTAAACTCAAAGGTCTCCGGCGAAATCGGCGCGCGCGATTCGTTGCTATAAACGGTCACGATGTGATCGCCGTTGGGCTGGAGCATTTCCGTCCGCTCGACCTGGAGATCGTTGTTCATCTCAATCGTGAAGGTTTTGAGCAGGCGTTTGAGCGAAGGATTGCGCGGGACAAGCTGAAGGATGTAGCCGTTGTCGGCCTTGCTTGTCGTGATGTGGTAGCTGTTCTCGACGTTCTCGAGATTGAGCGCGGCGGTCAGCGCCGCGATCCCGGCGTCGAGCGGGGAGTGTCTGCCTAACGAGTAGTGCTCGGCCGATTTAAATTTCGGGTAGTAAATCCAGAGCTGCTGGCCGTCGCTCACCGTGATGCTGGGCGCGCTGCCTTTCGCTTCGCGGCGAAATTTGTCCGGCGCCGCAAACCAGACGCGCCCCGAGCTGCTGATCGGCTTGTTCATCAGGTGAACGGTTTTTTCCTCGTTGAAATCGGCCTGCACCTGGGGCGCGGCAGTGCGCTTCGCCCGGATGCGATCGAGAAGCGCTTTCACGTCGTGCGGCGAAAGCGGCTCGGACCACGCACCCAGCGGAAGGCTGAAGGCAACGAGAAGAAGGAGAAACCGGCGCAGAGTCATAGGCTGAAGCTGAAGCACGCTCCCCGCTTTGACGATCGTCGCAAAAGAAATCATCGGGCAAAACCTCCCAGGGTCCGGGGCGGCTTCGCGGTGCTAGCGGGTAGATCGCGGCCCGGCCAGAGCGGCGGCGGGCAAGGTGAAGAAAATGGTGCCGAACAGGCTCCAGGCGAGGCCAATTGAGCAGGCGATTCCCAGCCCGCTCAGGGTCGGATTGGTGGCGAAGCCTAACGAACCAAAGCCGGCGATCGCGGTCAGCCCGGCGAGCGCGACGGGCTTGAGGACGCCGGCGACATCGTGCTCAACGTCATCGGCTTTTTGCCAGACGAGCAGGACGTAGATGCCGTAGTCGACGCCGATCGCTAGGACAAGACGAAAGGCGAGAACGTTAAGCAGATTGAGCGGGATGTGCGCCAGTTTCATGGTCGCAATCATTGCGCCGATGGCGAGGGTGAGAGTCAGGATTTGAATGAGCCAGAGCCGCCAGTCGCGATACAAAATCGCGAGGAGGGACGCATCGAAGAACGCCATAAGGGTGCTGATGAGGATCAATTGGCGGTGCGACCAGGGGATCAGGTCAGTAAGGGTGAAGCTCCAGCCGGAGAGAGTCATGGGAACGCGGGGCACGGGAAGGTCGCGCTCGAGTGCTTCCTTTTGTGCGTGCGTTTCGACCGGCGCGTTCGTGGTCGCGAATCCGACGCTGAGCAAAGGATCATGTGCGAAATAGCGATCGACCAAAAACCACCAGCTCGAGGAAGGCGGCAGTTCACTCCGCCAATTCGGGATCGGGATCGCGCCGCGGGCCACGGCTTGGAGTTGGTCGAGCAACTTGAAACCTGCGGCGAAACTTTCCCGGCTGAATCCTTCGCGTGCGATCGCCGTCTCGAGGGCCTGGCGTGCGGCGGGAAAATCGAGGTCGCGCAGCTGCCGGCGGTTCGTCTCCATCTGCCGTGGCGAAAAGGCGAGCGCGGCCGGCGTGGAGAAACTCTTGATCTTGCCCGCCTGCTTCACGTCTCGCCAATGCGCCTCGACCTTTTGCCACCAATCGTGCAACTGCTCCTCGTTAGGCGCGCGGATGATCCCGAGCACCGGCTCCCAGCGCACCGGCATTTTTGACATGATGGCGGCGAGGGCGCGCGCGGCTTCGCTTTTCTTCGGCTCCATCGAATGCGCGCTGGCGTCGAAGATGAGCGGCAGTTGCGGGAGCAGCGCGACGGCGAAGAGCACGAGCAAAACCGGGAGCGCGAGCGCGAGAATGACACGCGGCGTGCGCAGCATCCCGCGGACATAGTGCCTAACGATCACGAGCACTGGGTCGCTCTTCTGCGATTTCGCCTCCGCCCGCATGAAGAGAAAGAAGACGCTTGTCATGCAGACGCCGGCGACAAGGATGCCGATCGCGATCAGGACACCGAGCTGAGTGAACCCGACCGATTCG
>JAICXG010000350.1 GCA_025980625.1 Chthoniobacterales bacterium | reverse complement strand
TCATAAATCCAAAAAGCCTGTCATCCCGAGCGAAGTCGAGGGATCCCGGCACGCAAGCTTTAAGGTGACTTCCACGGGATCCCTCGACTGCGCTCGGGATGACGGCGGTGTTGCGCCCTGTGAGTTGACGGCTGGTTACTTCCAGTGCTTCGCGATCAGGGCCTTGATTGCCGGTGTCTGGATCCGGTAGTTCTCTTCCTCGTGGCTCGGCAGGTCGGGGAACCATTTCCACCAATACATCCCAGCAATCGCCGGGCATTTTCTCGGAAGATCGAGGGCGACCTCGATGCAGCGCCGCTGAATCTCGTCCGCATTTGGGCCGCCCATTTTGAAAGCCCATGGTTCGGCCGCAGCCCGGGCGCTTTCGTTGTAACCGATCTCGACAAAAAGAAATTTTTTGTCGCCGTGCGTCTTCGAGAAGGCGGCTAACTCGGCGCATTTCTGCCTCCAGCCAGCGGCGATCTCGGTTTCGCTCGGGTTTGGCGTTTTCGTTAGGGGAAAATAGGCGAGCACGCCGATGTAATCGAGCGCGTCCCAGAAAGTCACTTCCTGGAAACTGTCCCAGTTCCCGCCATAGGTGAGTTTGCCGTGATAAACTTCACGAATCGCGGCGATGATCTTGCGCCAGCGCTGGTCGAACTTCTGCGCGTAAGTGAACTCAAGCCCGATGCAAAAGGTGCCCGCGCCGTGCGCTTCGGCGAGCCGGGCCATCTGCACAATCCAGGTTTGATAATCGTCGAAGAAGCGATCCCATTCCGCCTCCGTTTGGAAATTGATTTCGCCGCGCCAGAGAAACTTCGTCCCCCAATAGGCAATGTGCGGGATGAGCATGACGGAAAGCCCGCGTTCCCGCGCCCAGTCGAGCGGGAGTGTGATATGACGAAAACCGTCATCGCTCCGGAAGCGGACATGACCATCGTTCTGGATCTGCGCGTAAGGATGAATTGCGATACTGTTTACGCCTAACGACTTTAACTCATCGAGGGTGCGCGCCATTTCCGGCGTGGCCCATTCCCAGCCGGAGGTCTGGCAGGAAACGGTCACGCCTTTAACAAAGGAGGGCGGCAAACTGCCGTGGAGCGGCCCCGGCAGCAACAAGGTCACGAGCGCGAGCGCGCCGCGGAGTTTGTTAGGCGTGAAGAGTCGCAGGTGCATGGTCCGACCAGCTCATGGGCAAAACCGTTTTCAAGCGGACGGGACGAATGTCAAGCCCGCGCCGCGCCGGCTACGGCTTGATCGGCGGCAGCTCGGCTTCGCTGTCACCGGTGTCGATGCCGGCGCGCAGACGGCTGTGGCGCACGCCGTAGAAGAAATAGATGGCGAGCCCGATAATGAGCCAAACGAAGAACCGAATCCAGGTCTCGATCGGCAGGCTAAGCATGAGGGCAAAACAGAAAAGCACTCCGAGCAAGGGAAAGATCGGCACGAAGGGAACGCGGAAAGGACGCGGCCGCGTCGGATCCTTGCGGCGCAAGACGATGACGCCGCAGCAGACGAGAACAAATGCGAACAGCGTTCCGATGTTCGTGAGATCGGCTAACGAACCGATGTCGGTGAGCATGGCGACGCCGCCGACGAACACGCCCGTCCAGATGGTGGTGATGTACGGCGTGCGAAAGCGCGGATGAATGCGGGCGAAATATTGTGGCAATAATCCGTCGCGGCCCATTGCCATAAAAATCCGTGGCTGCCCGAGCTGAAAGACGAGCAACACAGACGTCAACCCCGCGAGCGCACCGGCGCTGATCAACGCCTGCGCCCAGGGCTTGCTCGCAAATGCGGTCGCCACCGCCGCAGAATCGCCGAGGTAAACGGTGTATTTCTTGATCCCGGTGATGACTCCCGCCATCAGCACGTAAAGCAGAGTGCAAATGATGAGGCTCGCGATCATCCCGATCGGCAGATCGCGCTGTGGATTTTTCGTTTCCTCGGCGGTCGTCGAGACCGCGTCGAAACCGATGAAGGCGAAAAAGACAATTGCCGCGCCGCTCATCACGCCGCCGAATCCGTTAGGCGCAAAAGGGTGCCAGTTGACCGGGTGAATCATGAAAGCGCCGAACGCGATCACGAAAATAACCACCGCGACCTTGAGAAGCACGATCGTGGTGTTGGTCGTAGCGCTTTCGCGAATACCATAAATGAGGAGAGCCGTGACTGCGGCGACGATGAGGAGCGCCGGCAGATCGATCGCGATCGGATGACCGGCGATAACCGGCAAAGTGGTGGAAGAATAAACCGACAAGGCATCGCCGCCTTTG
>JAICXG010000132.1 GCA_025980625.1 Chthoniobacterales bacterium | reverse complement strand
CGCAAAATAAAATGCCCCTCGAGCAGCGCGCCCGTGCGCCGGAACAACGCCAGCACTTCTTCGCTCGTCATCGTTCCAGGTTAACCAGAGGTGTCGCCCACGACTTTGCCGCCATTCAAGGCTTCGCCGGCCATCGCAATCATCTCAATCTCGATCTTCGCGCCTTTCGGTAACGACGCGACGCCGACGGTCGAGCGCGCCGGTGGATTTTGGCGAAAGTAGGTGCCGTAGATTTCGTTCACCGCTTGGAAGTCATTCATGTCGGTGAGGAAAATCGTCGTCTTCACCACGTGCTGAAAATTAAGATGCTCGGCTCTCAGGATGGCGCTGAGGTTTTCGAGGACGCGGCGGGTTTGCTCGGCAATATCATCGCCAACAAGTTGTCCGGTGCGTGGGTCGAGAGCGATTTGACCGGCGGAAAACAGCATCTCGCGGCTCCGGATTGCCTGCGAGTACGGGCCAATCGCAGCTGGGGCGTCATTCGTGGAGACAATCTTTTTCATCGCGCCATGTTATGCGAACGCGGCCCGCGCACAATGCCATTCCGGGCCCGGCAGCGGGCGCGCGCGACCGAAGTTTAGGTTGCTAATCGCCCCGCTCAAAGGGATGTTTCGCATCCAAAAGAAAAACGACTTTTCCCCATGGTTAACTGGATTTTAAAGAAGATACTCGGCTCGAAAAATCAGCGCCAGATCAAGCGTCTCCAGCCGCTGGTCCGCCAGATCAACGCGCTTGATGAGCAGTTGAAGTCACTCTCCGACGACGAACTGCGGGCCAAGACGAATGCTTGGAAGACAGAGCTGTCGGCGATCGAAGAACCGGAGGAGCTGGCCCGTCGACAGGAGGAAATTTTGCCGGAAGCATTTGCGTTGGTGAAGAATGCCGCGCGTCGATTAACCGAGCGCCAGCATCAGTTCGAGGTGTGCGATCAGCCGATGACGTGGAACATGGTGCACTTCGACGTGCAACTCATCGGCGGAGTCGTTCTCCACCGGGGCAAGATCGCCGAAATGGCAACCGGCGAAGGCAAGACCCTGGTTGCGACCTTGCCGCTTTACTTGAACGCGCTTGCCAATCGCGGCGCGCACCTCGTGACGGTGAATGATTACCTCGCGCGGCGCGATGCCGAATGGATGGGCGAGCTTTACAACTTTCTCGGTCTTACCGTCGGCTGCATTCAGCACGATCAGCCGCCCGATGTCCGGCGCGAGCAGTACTACATGGACATCACTTACGGGACGAACTCTGAGTTCGGCTTCGATTACCTGCGCGACAACGGCATGGCCACGACCCGCGATCAACAGGTGCAACGCGGGTATCACTACGCGATCGTTGATGAAGTTGACTCGATTCTGATCGATGAAGCGCGCACCCCGCTCATTATCAGCGGCCCCGCCACTGTCTCGACCCATCAATACGACCGGCTCAAGCCGCTGATCGATCAGCTGGTGAAAAAGCAGAACATGCTCTGCAACCGGCTCGCGAGCGAAGCGAAGGAAGCATTCGACCGCGGCGAGGTCGAGGAAGGTGGTCGCCTCATGTTTAAGGTGAAGCTCGGGCAGCCGCGCAACAAGCAGCTCCTCCGCATGATGGAGGACCCGGAAAAACGCAAGGCAATCGACAAGGCCGAGCTGTCGTTCTATCAGGACACGCGCAAGGAAGAACTGTTTGCCCTGAAGGAAGAGCTCTTCTTCACGATGGACGAGAAATCGCACGAAGCCGATCTCTCGGAAAAGGGACGCGAGTTTCTCAATCCCGACGATCCTGATTCATTCGTGCTGCCCGATTTGATCAGCGAGTTCACCGACATCGATCTGAATCGCACGCTGAGTGATGAAGAGAAGGACAAGCTCAAAGCCGATCGCCAGCAGCATTGCGACAAACAGGCGGAGCAGATTCATAACATCTCGCAACTGCTCCGCGCCTACTGCCTCTTCGAAAAGGACGTGGCCTACGTTGTCGAGGACAACAAGGTCGTGATCGTCGACGAATTCACCGGTCGCAAGATGCCCGGCCGGCGCTGGAGCGATGGCTTGCACCAGGCAGTCGAAGCGAAGGAAGGCGTGCAGATCGATCGCGAAACTCAGACCCTCGCCACGATCACGATTCAGAATTATTTCCGCCTCTATCACAAACTCGCCGGAATGACGGGGACGGCCGAGACCGAGGCGAATGAATTCCACGACATTTACAAGCTCGACGTCGCGGTCGTGCCGACGAATCGACCGGTCGCGCGACTCGATCACAACGACCGCATTTACAAAACCCGGCGCGAAAAATACAACGCCGTCATCAACGAGATCAGGGACAGACACGCCTCGCAGCAGCCGGTGCTCGTCGGCACGGTAAGTGTGGAAGCGTCGGAGTTACTCAGCCGAATGCTGAAGCGGGAGAAAATTCCGCACAATGTCCTGAACGCGAAATTCCACCGCCAGGAAGCGGAGATTGTTAGTCGCGCGGGGCAGGCGGGCACCGTCACGATCTCAACAAACATGGCCGGACGCGGTACCGACATTAAGCTCGGTCCCGGCGTTCCCGAAAAGGGCGGCCTTTATGTCATTGGCACCGAGCGCCACGAATCGCGCCGGATTGATCGCCAGCTACGCGGACGTTGCGCGCGCCAGGGCGATCCGGGAGCGACGCGGTTCTACGTTAGCTTTGAAGACGACTTGATGCGCAACTTCGGCGCAGCCGATCGCATGACCAAAATCATGGAGCGTTTCGGCCTCGAGGAGGGCCAGGAGCTGGAGCATCGCTGGCTCAACAAATCAGTCGAGACCGCACAGAAACGGGTCGAGGAACGCAATTATCTCGCCCGCAAACGCACCCTCGATTTCGACGACGTGATGAACAACCAGCGCGAGGTCGTTTACACCTACCGCAACGATGTCATCGATACCGACGACCCGCACAAGCTCGTCTACGAGGTGATCGATGAAGCCGTGCCCGCCAAGATGAAGGAATATCTCGGCAGCGGCGCGCCGGGCGAGGAGCCAAACTACGCCGGTCTGCTCCATTGGGTGAACACGACCTTTCCGCTTGGGCTAACGAAGGCTAAAGCGGAGTTCGACAGCCGTTCAGTGGATGAAAACGCGGAGTTCCTCGTCGGCCGGATCAAGGAAGCTTACGAGCGCAAATCGAGTCATGAAGATCCGGACGCGGTCAAGAGTCTCGAGCGCTATATCATCTTGAACGCAATCGATCGGCTGTGGCAGGAGCACCTTTACGCGATGGACGCACTGCGCGAGGGCGTTTACCTCCGGGGCTACGCGCAGAAAGACCCCCTCATCGAGTACAAGACCGAGGCCTACGATATGTTTGTCGAGCTGATGGCGAGCATCAAAAACGAGGTCCTGCATAATCTCTTTCGCAGCACATCGAACTTGCAGGCTTTCGAGACCTTCCTCTCGACCCTTCCGCAGTTTCTCCTCCGCGAACAAGCCGGGACCGCCCCGACCGCGAACGGTCCGACTCCCGGGCGACGCCCGGAGCGAATCGGCGCGCCGGTCGGCGGCAACGGCGAAGCGGTCGAGAGTGATGGCGCGGAAGTGAAACTCGAGCTGACACCGGTCCGGCGCGAGATGCCAAAAGTCGGTCGCAACGAGCCCTGCCCTTGCGGCAGTGGGAAGAAATACAAGAATTGCTGCGGGCGAGTTGCCTGACGGCTGCGCCGCGCCCGAGACATTTCGCAGTCCGGCGCTCTCAGGCTGACCGAGGGTACTCGCGCGTCCGTCAGTTAGTTAAGCACATTCGCACTTATCTGGATCCTCTCCCTCGGGGAGAGGAGGACGCGTAGCGCCAGGTGAGGGGACTCCTGGCAGAGAGCAACGCTAGGCCATTTCGCTCTTGCAATAACGTCCTCTTCGTGAATAATGTGCGCCGGTGCCGGGGAGCCCAGGCGCATGTCTGCTTCCCGCGATCGTCCAGATTTTTCGAGAATGATTCCGGCCTACTCGTCCACTCAAAACAGTCGGCCGGCAGGGAGATCGCACACGGACAGGCTTTTGCCAGTTTCCCGGCCAGATGAGGCGGAGTTCCCTCCGGTCGCGCCGACTGCTTTCGAGCTGCTTGATTGCACCCTTTGGGGTTCGCGCGCCGTGGACTGTGCATCCCGCGATGCGCTCCGCCCGCAAGACAACTTGTTTAGCAATGGAGATCACTATGAAATCTCAATCCCCCGGGAGAAGCGCGCGACGCCAGCGTCGCGGCGGATCCCGACGGCGGTTCGACTCGCGCGGCGATCGCGCGGCATCGAAGGCTCCCGCAAAAAAGAGCTTATGGCAGAAAATCACGGGCTTCTTCGGAGGCGCCGGTAGTTCCACGAAGCCGGCTGCGCCGACGCGCAACAACGGCTCTTCGTTCAAAGGTCGCAATGGTGCGGCCCGTCCCGTGCGCCCCGCGCACAAACCCGAATCGGTCGAAGTAACCACGCCGCGTCTTTACGTCGGCAATTTGTCCTTTAATGCCACTGAGAGCGACCTCTTCGAGCTCTTCAATGGCGTCGGCCAGGTGCAGAACGCTGAGATCGTCACCTACAAACATAACGAACGCTCGAAAGGCTTCGCTTTCGTCCAAATGCAGTCGGTCGAAGAAGCCAGGCGCGCGGTTGCGGAGTTGCACGATAAGGAGTTCCTCGGGCGCAAGCTCGTCGTAAGCGGCGCGAAGAGCGACAGTCACACTCGAGACTAACGACAAAGTCTTCAAAACCGGGAGATCAGGCGGCCGCGCGTCGCCGGTCTCCCGGTTTTTGTTTTTCCTGAAGTGAAGCGCGTTTTTTTCATCGTCGGCCCGACGGCAATCGGGAAGTCGCAACTTGCGGCCGAGATTGCGGCGCGATGCGGAGGCGAGATCGTGAGCGCGGATGCATTCCAGATTTACCGCGGGCTGCCGCTCCTGACGGCGCAACCTGATGCGGCGACGCTCCGCAAGGTGCCGCATCATCTCATCGCGGCCGTGCCGCCGAGCGATGCGATGAGCGCGGAAAAATTTCGCCAGCTGGCGCTGAACGCGATCGCGGAGATCCATGCCCGCGGCAAGCTGGCCCTGGTCGTGGGCGGAAGCGGACTTTACATCAAGGCGCTGACCCACGGCCTTGCGCCATTGCCGCCGGTCGATCCGAAACTGCGCGCCGAGTTGAATGCTCTTTCGCTCGATCAGTTGAACTCGCGTCTGCTCGCGGTCGATTCGTTAGGCGCGGAGAAAATCGACCGGAAAAATAAACGTCGCCTGGTGAGGGCGCTGGAAATTTTTGTCCTGAGCAAGCGGCCTGCTTCCGAGCAGCGGTCACAATGGAAATCAGATCCAAAGGAGATGGCCGGCGTCTTTGTTTTCCGCGAGCGGCGGGAACTTTACGAGCGGATCGATCGCCGAGTGGAGCAGATGTTTCGCGACGGCGTGCTCGAGGAGGTTGCGGCGATTCACGAAGTGAGTGCGACGGCCGCAAAGACGCTGGGGTTTGCGCAAATCCAACAGCTTTGGGAGCGAAAAATAAGCGAGACTGAATGCATCGCCGCGATTCAGCAGCTGAGCCGTCGTTACGCCAAAAGACAGTTGACCTGGTTTCGGCAGCAAAGTAATTTTGAACCACTGAATCTATCTCTGTTGAAGGATCACTCCGGAACCGTCGATTCGATCCTGCAAAAGGTTGCCCTTTTGCCTTCCCTTGAATGATTGAAACCCAGCCGCAGCGGAAACAGGAGCGCGCGCTCCTGATCGGCCTCGAAAAAGAAGGCATCTCGAAATGGGACCTGCGCGATTCGCTGGAAGAATTGCGGGAACTGGCCAGCTCAGCCGGGGCCGAAGTGGTCGATACCGTCACGCAAAAACTGCCGAAGCCGACCGCGCCGTTCTACATCGGCAAAGGCAAGGCGGAGCAGATTAAGGAATCATTCCAAAACCAACGCGTCACATCGGTCATTTTCGACAACGAGCTTTCCCCGGCGCAGGGGCGCAACCTGGAGAATCTCCTTTCGCGCAAGGTGCTCGATCGGACCCAGCTCATCCTTGATATTTTCGCGCAGCGCGCGCGCAGTCGCGAAGGCCGCCTCCAAATCGAGCTGGCGCAGTTGCAATATCTCCTCCCCCGCCTAACGAGAATGTGGACCCATCTCTCGCGCCAGACCGGCGGCATCGGCACACGCGGCCCGGGGGAAACGCAGCTCGAAGTCGACCGCCGCCGGGTGCAGGAACGGATCGCCCGGCTCGAGCGCGACCTCGAAGCAGTGCGCAAGCATCGCGCCGTCCAGCGTCAGGGACGGAAACGCCATCAATGGCCGGTGGCGGCGGTCGTGGGTTACACCAATGCGGGCAAGTCGACGCTCCTCAATTTGCTCACCGGCGCGGGCGTTCTCGCGGCCGACAAACTATTCGCGACACTCGATCCGACGACGCGCAACCTGACCTTGCCTAACAAACAGCGCGTGCTTCTTACCGATACCGTCGGTTTCCTGCGCAAACTGCCGCACACTCTGATCGAGTCGTTCAAGGCGACGCTCGAAGAAGTGGTCGAAGCCGATATCCTGATCCACATCGTTGATCTGAGTCATCCGCGCCTGGATGAGCACATGGAAGCGGTCGACACCGTAATCAAAGAAATAGGCGCTTACGGCAAACAAACCCTGATTGTGTTCAACAAACTCGACGCGCTCCCTGATCGCGAGCTGGCCAAAGTTTACCGTGAAAAATTTCCCGGCAGCGTCGCGATTTCGGCGCGCACCGGTGAGGGTCTGGATGATTTGATCCCCGCCCTGCAAAATGCCCTCGGCTCCTGGCGTCTGCGCTGTCGTTATCGAGTGCCGCAAAGCGAGTCCGCATTGCTCGCCGAGGTGCACCGCGCCGGTCATGTGCTTGAGTTGCGCTATGAAGATGAATTCGCCGAACTGGTCGCGCACATTCCCCCGCAACTCGAGCAAAAGCTCGCCCCGTATCTTCAATCTGCGCCAGGCGAAAACCCTTCACCCGCCTAACGACCGGTGAACTGGTATCGCCGATGGGTGCGGCGGCTCGGTCTGGAGAACCGGCCGCGGGTGCGAAAGCTGATCGTCGCGGTGATTGGAACGACTATTCTCTTGTTCGGTTTCGCCCTCGTTGTTCTCCCGGGACCGGCAGTGGTCGTCATCCCACTCGGCCTCGCGATCCTTGCCACCGAATTCGCCTGGGCGCGGCGACTGATCAGGCACGGCCGCTATATGTGGGAAAATGCGCGCCGCCGGAGCTGGAGGCGCCGGCAAGAAACGCCGCCGCCACAGTCGTTAGGCAATGACCAAAGCTGAACGCGCCGCCAGGCTGGTCGCAGCGTTCCCGAAGGTTTATCCGGATGCGCATTGCGAGCTCGATTTCAAGACCCCGCTCCAGCTCCTCGTTGCCACCATCCTCTCCGCGCAATGCACCGACAAGCGCGTCAACCTCGTGACGCCGGCGCTTTTCGCGCGCTATCGCACGGCGGCGGATTTCGCGGCGGCGAAACCGGCGGAATTGGAGAAGGCGATTCAGTCCACCGGTTTCTTTCGGAATAAAGCCAAAAGCATTCGGGCGGCGAGCGCCGCGATCGAAAACGATTACCGCGGCAAGGTCCCGCGAACGATGGCGGAATTGAACGCGCTCCCCGGGGTCGGGCGGAAGACGGCAAATGTGGTGCTCGGGAACGCTTTTGCGGTCAACGAGGGGATCGTCGTCGACACCCATGTTGCGCGGCTTTCGCAGCGACTTGGCCTAACGACTAACGACAACCCGGAAAAAATCGAACGCGACCTGATGAAGCTGATCCCGCTTGAACATTGGACGGACTGGAGTCACTGG